>CABZJG010000169.1 GCA_902525995.1 Paracoccaceae bacterium
AAGGAGCAGATTTTGTCTGCGCTGTTTTCTATCGGAGATCTCAAAAATGACGAATGTAGTAATTGCCTCAGCCGCTCGAACCCCTGTGGGTAGCTTTAGTGGATCCTTTGCCAATACACCGGCCCATGATTTGGGAACAACTGTGCTAGAAGCGCTGGTTGAGCGCGCAGGTATTGAAAAGTCAGAGGTGTCTGAAACCATTCTTGGCCAAGTGCTGAGCGCCGGTCAGGGACAGAACCCAGCGCGCCAAGCCCATGTCAATGCCGGCTTGCCAATAGAAAGTTCTGCTTGGGGTATCAACCAAGTTTGTGGCTCTGGGCTGCGGTCCGTTGCTTTGGCCGCGCAGCACATTCAACTGGGCGACGCGACGATAGTCGCGGCGGGCGGTCAGGAAAATATGTCGCTTTCACCCCATGTCGCACATCTGCGCGCCGGCCATAAAATGGGCGATCTTAAGTATGTGGACTGCATGATCAAAGACGGTTTGTGGGATGCCTTTAACGGCTATCACATGGGTCAGACCGCAGAGAATGTTGCGCAGAAATGGCAGATCAGCCGCGACATGCAGGATGAGTTTGCCGTCGGATCGCAAAATAAAGCCGAGGCAGCGCAAAAAGCCGGTAAGTTTGCGGATGAAATTACACCCTTCACCGTTAAAATCCGAAAGGGCGATATCGTAGTAGATCAAGATGAATATATTCGCCACGGAGCGACCATCGAAAACATGCAAAAGCTACGGCCTGCCTTTGTTAAAGATGGAAGCGTAACAGCGGCCAATGCCTCGGGCATCAATGATGGCGCTGCAGGCGCATTGCTGATGAGCGCGGATGAAGCAGAAAAACGCGGGATCGAGCCTTTGGCGCGTATTGCCTCTTATGCCACGGTCGGGCTTGACCCGGCGATTATGGGCGTTGGGCCGGTCTATGCCAGCCGCAAGGCGTTGGAAAAAGCCGGCTGGTCAGTGTCAGATCTGGATTTGGTTGAAGCCAACGAAGCCTTTGCAGCGCAGGCCTGCGCAGTGAACAAAGACATGGGATGGGACCCTGATATCGTGAACGTCAATGGCGGTGCGATTGCTATTGGCCATCCAATCGGAGCCTCGGGTGCGCGTATTTTGAACACCTTGCTGTTCGAAATGAAGCGCCGGGATGCAAAAAAAGGCCTTGCGACACTTTGTATCGGTGGCGGAATGGGCGTCGCGATGTGTCTCGAAAGAGCTTGATTTAAAAGAATAAAAAGGGGCATTGCCCCTTTTTTTAACCAGAAATTGCTGCACTGCAGAAATTTCTACACGAAACAATATTGCTAAGCGGATATAAAAAACGTAATAGCATTACAAAGACAATTACATTGTAAGGAGACCCTTTATGTCTAGAATAGCGCTTGTGACAGGCGGATCGCGCGGCATTGGTGCCGCTATTTCAGTTGCTCTGAGCAACGCAGGATATCAGGTTGCAGCGACCTATGCTGGAAACAATGAGGCCGCCGCCGCCTTTACCGAGCAAACAGGTATTAAAACGTTCAAATGGAACGTGGCAGACTATGATGAATGTGCCGCAGGCATCGCAAAGGTCGAAGCAGAGCTTGGTCCAGTTGATATTTTGGTTAACAATGCCGGCATCACCCGCGACGCCCCGTTTCATAAAATAACCAAAGAGCAATGGTCACAGGTGATCGACACAAACCTAACTGGCGTTTTTAATATGACCCACCCGATCTGGCCCGGTATGCGCGAACGTAAATTCGGCCGCATTATAACCATCAGCTCGATCAATGGTCAAAAGGGTCAGTTTGCTCAGGTCAACTACGCCGCGTCAAAGGCAGGAGACCTCGGCATCACTAAATCCTTGGCACAAGAGGGCGCCCGGTTTGGCATTACAGCCAATGCGGTCTGCCCAGGCTATATTGCCACTGATATGGTCATGGCCGTGCCAGAAAAAGTCCGCGATGGTATTGTTGCACAAATCCCAACAGGCCGTTTGGGTGAACCAGAAGAAATCGCACGCTGCGTGGTATTTTTGGCCTCGGATGATGCAGCCTTTATCAATGGCTCCACCATTACAGCCAATGGCGGCCAACATTTCGTCTAAGCCGTTTGCGGTTTGTAAAAAGGCACAGTTTGCAGCATCGTCGGGCTTTTAAGGCCCGGCCGATGTGGCTCGGACTTTAAAGCATTCCCGGGACAACCTGATCCGGCGGTCGATGCCCGTCAGCAAAGGTTTTGATGTTAATCAATACCTTTTCGCCCATTTCTATGCGTCCCTCAATTGTGGCAGAGCCCATATGAGGCAAAAGCACAACATTGCTCAGCTGCCTTAAACGCGGATTAATGTCTGTATGCTCATAGACATCCAAGCCTGCTCCGGCCAATTCACCAGCGCGCAGCATTCTTGTTAGCGCATTTTCATCAATCACCTCACCGCGGGACGTATTGATAATCACGCCCGTTGGTTTCATCAACTTAAGCCGCCGCGCATTCATCAAATGGAACGTCGACGGGGTGTGCGGGCAATTGATCGAGATCACATCCATACGTGCAACCATCTGGTCAAGGCTTTCCCAATAGGTCGCGCCCAGTTCTTGTTCAATCTCGGCTCTTAGGCGTTTGCGATTATGGTAATGTACCTGAAGCCCAAATGCGGCGGCCCGGCGCGCAACGGCCTGCCCGATGCGCCCCATCCCTAAAATACCAAGGCGGCGGCCTCCAAGCCGCCCTCCCAAGAATGCATTCGGAGCCCACCCTGTCAAATCTCCGGACTGCATCACCGCCAGCCCTTCAGGGATGCGCCGCGTGACACTCAGCATCAGCGCCATAACCATATCAGCCGTATCGTCGGTTAGAACACCAGGCGTGTTTGACACCAACATCCCACGTTGCCGCGCAGTATCAACATCAATGTGATCTATCCCAGCGCCAAAATTTGCCAGCAGCTTAAGCCGAGGGCCAGCCTGCGCAAGCAAGGCCGCATCAATCCGATCAGTTACAGTAGGCACCAAAACATCAACGGTTTTCACGGCTTCTACCAATTCTGCACGCGCCATTGGTTCGTCACTGTCGCGAAGTTTAACGTCAAAAAGTTCAGATAAACGGGCCTCAACTGCATCTGGCAAACGGCGGGTAACCCCAACGCTTAATTGATCGCTAGACATGTCGTCCCCTGGAATTTAGTTTCTGTGTCACGTTTAAACTGACGCAAGTTGCATCTGGGTACAAGAACCCCTAGAAAAAAACATGTGAGGTTTTTGAGCAGTCCCCCATGAAACATTTCGGCTTAATGCTATTTGTGCTGAGTATTGTCGCAGGCCCGATCTGCGCCCAAGAGAAAGGGCCGATCACTAATCTTCCAATGCCGCGATTTGTATCGCTCAAGGCCACCGAAGCCAACGCGCGGCGTGGACCATCGCTGTCTCATCGGATCGATTGGGTGTTCAAACGTAAACATATGCCTTTGGAAATCTATGCAGAATACGGAAACTGGCGCCGTGTTCGGGATATTGATGGTGCCGGAGGTTGGGTGCATTATTCCCTACTCTCAGGGGTCCGAAGCGCTATTGTCCTTCAAGACATGCAGCCGATGTTTTCACAGCCGGATACAGACAGTTTGGTTGTGGCCCGGTTTGAAAAAACTGCTATTGCAAACTTGGAAAAGTGCTCGATTGAATGGTGCCAACTTCGCGCGGGGGGCTTTAAGGGTTGGTTGCCCAAAAGCACATTGTGGGGCGTTTACGCCGATGAGATAAAAGAATAAATTTAACTACCGTCTTTCAAGGTCAACAATCTTATTCTGCAGTTGCAAGTAATCTTTGAATAAGTCACCTTCGGTGACTACTCCAAGCATCTTATTCTTATCGCGATCAATAATCGGAATACTTTCCCCCACAAATTCAACTGCAATTTCCATGGCTTGTTGCAGCGAAGCATCTGATTTTATGGAAATCGGATCCTGTTGAAGCAAACTTGTGATCACTGATTTAGGTTCGGCCATAAGCAGCTGCTGTAATGTGACCTTGCCAATAAAATTATTGTTTTTTTCAAGAATATAGGCTTCGCTCATCCCCGCACTTAGAATAACATTAATTCCGCTCTCAGCAGAGTCTTCGGGAGTTAAGCGAGCATAATCATCATGGACAATGCCTGCGATGCTGCGATCCATCAT
>CABZJG010000170.1 GCA_902525995.1 Paracoccaceae bacterium
TTCATCCAAAGCGGCATACTCAAAAGGGGGCTGTTTTCGGTTTGCAAGAGAATCATTATCGCCGTGAAAGCTGAGCACAAACATGTTCAGATGGGAAAGTGACAGTACAGGCATAAATTCATGCAACCGGTGGTGGCCATAATTAAGAATACTCCGCTCGGCCTTAGGTCTTAAAACAATTGCTAGAGCGGGCGTCCAGAGCTTTTGTTTCACGGCCGCTGCCTTAATACCTGTGCAGCCCGGTAGAACGGCGTAGCCACTGCAAAAATCAATTGCAAAGCGTCGGCCATATCTAAATAGCTCTTTATTATGTGTGATTACTTGCCTCAGTTCAGAAATAAAATCGAGATGAACAGCATCATCATCATCTAATCTAAACTGGGCACAAATTGGAGCCTCCCAGTTCCGTACAGAATTAATCACCTCTTGAGAAACTTGCCGGTAAGGGCCGCTCGGTCGCTCAACAATTTTGATTTGTGGAACATTGGCCGTAAGCGCGTAGAGCCGGTCCTTGGCATGGCGGGGCAGATTGTCACCAATGAGAATCGCAAATGTAAAATTTGGATCGCTTTGAGAGCGGATCGAGGGTAAAGTTAAGGTTTCAAAAGCGCTGAAACGCATGTTAAGCCGTTCTGGCGAATAAAGGTAGTCACAACGCGCTTCAATGGTGTCGTGCTGATTTTGAAAACCACCCACTGCGGGATAGGAAAATCGACAGATTCCGAGTATTTGCATTAATTTATCAAGCCAATAAATAAAAAATATTACTGTATTGAACACCAAGGCGATTAAAGTACAGGCATCCACACTGTACGTTTAACATTTCCAGTTCGATTTTACCACTGAACCGTGTGTTGACAACTGCATCGACTCCCCCTATACGCACGCTATCTCGGCACCGGGGGTCGCCCCACTGCTGACTTCAGAATTGAAGTGGTCAAGATCCAGGCCTGCGCCTCGATCCTCTGGAAACCCACCGCGTCGTTCCCGCGAACGAGGGGACGCATGCGGTTTTTGTGTTTTGCGGACGCGCAAGGCACGGCAAAGTGAACTGCATGGGCAATGGCTTGTGCGCGATTGATATGTAAGAGCGAAACGGGAAGAACCGGAATGCCAACAATACAGCAGCTGATCCGCAAGCCGCGGCAGCCCAAAGTGAAACGGTCCAAGTCAATGCACCTGCAGGAGTGCCCGCAAAAGCGTGGCGTCTGCACAAGGGTTTATACAACCACACCAAAGAAACCAAACTCCGCGATGCGGAAGGTTGCCAAAGTACGGCTGACCAACGGGTTTGAGGTGATCAGCTATATCCCGGGTGAAAAGCATAATTTGCAAGAGCACTCAGTGGTATTGATCCGCGGTGGCCGGGTGAAAGACCTTCCAGGTGTCCGCTATCACATCCTGCGCGGTGTTCTGGATACGCAAGGTGTCAAAGACCGCAAACAGCGCCGTTCGAAATATGGCGCCAAGCGTCCGAAATAAGAGGTTTAATAGATGTCTCGTCGTCACGCCGCTGAAAAGCGCGAAATTCTACCCGACGCCAAGTTTTGCGATCGTGTTTTGTCAAAATTTATGAATAATCTGATGATCGACGGTAAAAAGTCGATCGCGGAAACAATCGTTTACAACGCGCTTGACCGGGTTGAAGCGAAAATCAAACGCGCGCCTGTTGAGGTGTTTCACGAGGCTTTGGAAAATATCAAGCCAGCCGTGGAAGTGCGCTCACGCCGGGTGGGTGGTGCAACCTACCAGGTGCCGGTTGAAGTGCGCCCAGAGCGCCGCGAGGCTTTGGCCATCCGTTGGTTGATCTCCGCATCGCGCGGCCGCAACGAAAACACCATGGAAGAGCGCTTGGCTGGCGAATTGCTGGATGCCGTTAACTCGCGCGGATCCGCGGTTAAGAAACGTGAAGACACCCATAAAATGGCAGATGCAAACAAAGCATTCAGCCATTATCGTTGGTGATTTTTTAGAGGCTGCAGAGACATGGCACGCGACTATTCCTTAAATGAATACCGTAACTTTGGTATCATGGCGCATATTGATGCGGGTAAAACAACCTGCTCAGAGCGCATTCTATATTACACAGGTAAATCCCATAATATCGGCGAAGTGCATGATGGCGCTGCGACGATGGACTGGATGGAACAAGAGCAAGAGCGCGGCATCACTATTACCTCTGCGGCGACAACCACCTTCTGGGAGCGCACGGATGATGGGCAAAATGCTCAGTCGCCGAAGCACCGGATGAATATTATTGACACACCCGGCCACGTTGACTTCACCATTGAAGTTGAGCGGTCTTTGGCGGTTCTCGATGGTGCGATTGCTGTTCTTGATGCCAATGCCGGTGTCGAGCCGCAAACCGAAACCGTTTGGCGTCAGGCTGACCGCTATAAGGTGCCGCGCATTGTTTTTGTGAACAAGATGGACAAAATCGGCGCAGACTTCTTTAACTGCGTTCGCATGATCGAAGATCGCACAGGTGCGACCCCAGCTCCGATCCAGATCCCAATTGGGGCGGAAAATGAGTTGGAAGGTTTGGTTGATCTGATCACCATGGAAGAATGGGTATGGGCCGGTGAAGACCTTGGCGCCACATGGGAGCGTCGCCCAATTCGGGACAGCCTAAAGGATGTTGCGGACGAATGGCGTGCTAAATTGATCGAAACTGCCGTTGAAATGGATGACGATGCGATGATGGCCTATCTGGAAGGCGAAGAGCCTGACGTGGATACGCTGCGCAAACTGATCCGGGCTGGCACTTTGGCGATTAAGTTCATTCCAGTACTGTGCGGATCAGCGTTCAAAAACAAAGGCGTTCAGCCTCTGTTAAACGCTGTGATTGACTATTTGCCCAGCCCTCTGGATGTGGTCGATTACATGGGTTTCAAACCCGGCGATGAAACAGAGACCCGTAATATTGCCCGCCGCGCCGAAGATGACATGCCGTTTTCAGGATTGGCGTTTAAAATCATGAATGACCCCTTCGTGGGCACGCTGACATTCACGCGGATTTATTCCGGTACAATGAATAAAGGCGATAGCATTCTGAACGCGACCAAAGGCAAGAAAGAGCGTATTGGCCGGATGATGATGATGCATTCGAACAATCGCGAGGAAATCGAAGAAGCATTTGCCGGCGATATCATTGCCTTGGCTGGTTTGAAAGACACCACCACTGGCGATACGCTGAGCGACATCAAAGATCCTGTGGTCCTGGAAACAATGACATTTCCCGATCCGGTGATCGAGATTGCTGTTGAGCCTAAAACTAAAAATGACCAGGAAAAAATGTCCCAAGGTCTGGCCCGTCTGGCGGCTGAAGATCCTTCTTTCCGTGTCGAAACCGATCTTGAAAGCGGTCAGACCATCATGAAAGGTATGGGCGAGCTGCACTTGGATATTCTGGTCGACCGTCTGAAGCGCGAGTTTAAGGTGGAAGCGAATATCGGTGCACCGCAGGTGGCATACCGTGAAACCATCGGCCATGAGGTCGAGCACACCTATACGCATAAAAAGCAATCAGGTGGTTCGGGTCAGTTTGCTGAGGTTAAGATGATCATCGCGCCAACTGAGCCGGGCGAAGGCTATTCCTTCGAAAGCCGTATCGTTGGTGGCTCGATCCCGAAAGAATATATTCCGGGCGTTGAAAAAGGCATTAAGTCGGTGATGGACAGCGGTCCTCTGGCAGGCTTTCCTGTGATCGATTTTAAAGTCGCATTGATCGACGGTAAGTTCCATGATGTGGACAGTTCGGTTCTGGCTTTTGAAATCGCTGCTCGTATGGCGATGCGCGAAGGTATGCGCAAAGCCGGTGCGAAACTGCTTGAGCCGATTATGAAAGTCGAAGTGATCACACCAGAAGAATACACAGGTGGCATCATTGGCGATCTCACATCGCGTCGTGGTCAGGTCACAGGGCAAGAGCCGCGCGGAAACGCGATTGCGGTCGATGTGTTCGTGCCGCTTGCCAATATGTTCGGTTACATCAACAATTTGCGTTCCATGTCTTCGGGCCGCGCGAATTTCTCGATGTCGTTTGATCATTACGAACCGGTACCACAGAATATCTCGGAAGAGATTCAGGCAAAATTTGCTTAACGGGCTGGCAGGGTACGCCCTGCCGTTCCCACA
>CABZJG010000171.1 GCA_902525995.1 Paracoccaceae bacterium
CCGCACAAGCTCACATTAGATCAGGTCGAAATTTACGACACCTTTGCCAAAGCGTGGCGCATCATTCACCAAAACCTACATAAAGCTTTGCAAGCCACGGGCATTACCAATTCCGAGGAAGGCGTTACAGCGGCATCTACCAAGTCCAATCATTTGTCCCGCTTTGAAAGCACCAAGCAACGCTTTTTCAACCACCTTTTGCAAGGTCTCAAAGCCCCGGCCGTTCTTGCGCAAATTGAGCGCGACATCCAAGAGGGTTGGGCACCGGTTGTTCAGGTGGTTTCAACGGGCGAGGCGCTTTTAAGCCGCCGTTTGGATCAGGTCGGTGCCAGCAATGATTTGACGCCAGAAATGTTCACGCCCAAAGAATATGTTCTGGGCTATCTCGAAGCGGCCTTTCCGATCCATGCGTTTCAACTTGTGGAGCAAGAGGATGGATCAACTGTTGCGACGCCGCTTTTGGATGCAGATGGCAAGCCGCAGGTGTGCCGCGAAGCGCAAGCGCTGCGCGATGCCATGATTGAGGATATTCTGCTGCTCGCGCCGGTGCCGAGCTTTCTTGATCAACTTTTGTGGCATTTCGGGCCGGAGCGTGTGGCAGAAGTAACAGGGCGCTCGCGGCGCACGCTTTTGCAGCCCAATGGGGCGCTGCGTATTGAGCGGCGCTCCGCCTCGGCCAATGCAGCTGAAACCAATGCCTTCATGGACGGCGCTAAAGAGCTTCTTATTTTCTCCGATGCGGGGGGAACAGGCAGATCCTATCATGCCTCAGTGGGCGCTAAAAACCAAAAGCGCCACCGTCATTATCTGGTGGAGCCGGGTTGGCGGGCGGACAATGCGATCCAAGGTTTGGGCCGCAGCCACCGCGCTGCGCAGGCTTCTGCGCCGTTTTTCCGTGTATGCACAACCGATGTGCATGGTGAAAAGCGTTTTACATCCACAATTGCGCGCCGGCTGGATACCTTGGGCGCTTTAACGAAGGGCGAGCGTAAAACTGCGTCCCAAGGGATGTTTCGGGCCGAGGACAATCTGGAAAGCTCTATTGCACGCGCCTGCTTGCCCGCGCTCTATTGCAGTCTTGTGGCCGGTGATACGGACTACATCTCCTATGCGGCGTTTTGTGATTGGACGGGTTTGAAGCTCACCGATCAGGATGGCTTCCTTTTGGATAATTTGCCGCCCATTCAGCGGTTTTTAAACCGCATTCTCGCGCTGCCCATTGAGATGCAAAATGCAATCTTTGCCGACTTCATGGAGCGCATTTCCGATGCGACCGAGCGTGCGATGGCTTCTGGCACACTCGATAAAGGCCTTGAACATATCAAGGCGGATCAGATCGAGCTTGTCGGCACAGAGCAATTGCGGCGGTGTGATGTCACTGGCGCTGAAACCTCACTGGCTGAGCTGCTCCTCACACGTCAAAAGAGATGGACAACTGCGGCAAAAGCCCAAGAACTTTTTGCGACGGGTCGGCTTGCGCCCATGCAAAACCAATCGTCCGGTCAGGTTGCGCTTGTGACCAAGCACGCCCAGCAGGTCATGGAGACTGACGGCTCCTTGGTGTTTGAGCACAAACTTCACCGCCCCAAAGGTGTGTCGTGGATTAAGGCGGACAGGCTTGCAAAATCCAGTTGGTCAGAAATTCCGCTTGAGGCTCTTTTGCGTCTTTGGCAGCAAGAAGTGGATGCGCTGCCCGAAACAGAGGTTTCCAACCTTTTTCTGCTCACAGGCCTGATCTTGCCGATCTGGAATGATATTCCATCCAATGAGACGCGGATTGTGCGCTGCACACCGCAAGGATCTCCGGCGCTCTTGGGTCGTGCTTTAACCGCAGATCAGGCAAGCCTTTTGCGCGGTAAGTTCATGCAGATTGATCAGACTGATCCTGCATCTGTGCTGGCGGCTGTGCGCGCGGGTGGGCAGACCGTTGATCTGGGGCGGGGCCTGACACTGCAAGCGCGCCGGGTGGCGGGTGAGCAGCGCCTTGAGATCACTGGCGCGGGGCGCATGACCCTTCCATGGCTCAAATCGCTTGGCTGTTTTTCCGAAATGCACCAATTCACGCTGCGGGTATTTATACCGAATAATGAAAGCGCCGAGGGTATTTTGGCGTCCATTTTAACTGCCCGAGCACAAGCCGCTTAAGGCTCTGCCAAAATCAAACTTGGTCGGCTTTTCCAAAAGGGAAAGCTGGCCTTTTTTTTGGGTGTTTTAGATTTGGAACTCGAAAGGAAAGACTATGAAACTACTTACTTCACAACAAGAAAAAGAGCTTTTGGCCAATGGGCTTAAAATGCAAGAAGTGGATATTTCTTGCAACGTTCAACCGGTTGTAAAATTGTTTATGCCCGATGGCGCAGGCACTTGGTTGCTTGCCTGGATTGATCCATGTGATCGGGATATTGCCTGGGGCCTGTGCGATTTGGGTTCGGAGTTTCCCGAACTGGGCAAAGTAAGTTTCAGCGAGCTTGCTGAACTGCGTGGAGCTTTTGGGCTCAACGTGGAGCGCGACAAGTTTTTCAAGGCAAATAAAACCCTGTCTGAATATGCCTCTGAGGCGAAGAAAGCCCGATACTTGGTCGCATAATTTCCGGACTTTTTGAAAGCCCCCGCCTGAAGAGGAAAGAAGGGGGCTTCTTTTTTTCGTGATTTTAACATCCGCGAGAAAGGGGGCCACAAATGGCACAAAAAGAAAAGTTCAATGTTTACGATCACGTCAGCCAAACCATTCTGGCGCAGCTGGAAGCCGGAACGGTGCCTTGGCGCAAAGGTTGGACAGGCGGCGGGGGCGGCATACCACTCCCGCTGCGCCATGAGGGCACGCCGTATCAAGGTATCAATGTCGTGCTTCTGTGGATACGCGCACTTGATCAAAACTATGTCTCTGCCCGTTGGATGACATATCGGCAGGCGCAAGAGCTTGACGGGCAGGTGCGCAAAGGCGAAAAATCCACAACGGTTGTAAAATTTGGCACAGTTAAAAAAGACAGCGGAGATCCCGACAATCCGGAGATGCGCAGTTACGTGCGCGCCTACCGTGTCTTCAACGCCGATCAAATTAATGGCCTTCCGGATCTCTATTACGTCAAGCCCGATCCACCGCGTGACATGGGCACTTGCGTAGATGCAGCGCTGGACCGCTGGTTTCACTCGATGGGTGTGCCGATCGATGTAAGCGAAGATCCAGCAGCCTATTACACACCCTCAACAGATCGCATCCATATGCCCCGGTCTCAAACCTTTCTTTCCGCATCGGAATATTTTTCCACACTGACCCATGAGATGGCCCACGCAGTCGGCCATAAAACGCGGCTCAACCGTGTTCACGAGGGGAACAGCCGCGAGCGTTACGCCAAAGAAGAGCTTGTCGCTGAATTGGCGGCTGCCATGGTTTGCGCCCGCCTTGGCGTTCACAACAGTTTTGAAAACACCGCCGCATATTTGCAAAACTGGATCGATGTTTTGAAAACCGACAGCCGCGCGATCTTTCGGGCCTCTGGGGCTGCCCAAGCCGCGGCTGACTGGATGTTTGAAACCGCTGGAGCAGTTCCAGTTCAAAGCACGGGTCTGATTGCGGCCGAGTAGCCAGGTACAAAAGAAGCCGTTTTCTCAAAAGGGAAAAGCGGCCTTTTTCCATGTGATCAAAACTCAAACAGAAAGGATGATCACATGTCAGAAACCAGAACAATCCATACAAAACACCTTGGCGAAAACCGCTATCGGGATCTGGAAGTCTATTACGCCGCCGCCTCAACCAATTATTGGGATCGATCCGTGAAGCCCAAAGGCATCTATTTTGCGTCGAAGTTCTATACCAAATCAGGTGGGTGTCGCACGTTTCAGGTATCACCCAGCGGTACCGGGCGGTCGGATAGCGGCTATATTCTGGTACAAGAGCTAAAAAACTATCGCCCCTCTGTTTTGAAAGCCGTGATAGCGCGCGTTGAGCAAAACGCAGATCGCATCCACGCGCTTCTTGACGCTGGCCAAAACAGCGCCATTATGGCCCTTTTGCGCGGTTCTGAACAGGAGGAGGGCGCTGATGCGGAGCCGCAGACATTTGCGACCCGCAAAGACGCCGAGGAATACCGGATCGTGCAGGTGA
>CABZJG010000172.1 GCA_902525995.1 Paracoccaceae bacterium
GGAAGAAATTGTCGGTGAGATTACCGATGAATTTGATGAAAGCGATGAAGATCCGATCGCGAAATCAGAAGACGGTCATTTTCTGGTCGAAGGCACAATGACCATTCGGGATTTCAATCGCGCCACCGAATGGAGCCTGCCCGACGAAGAGGCCAACACCATTGCCGGTTTGGTGATGCATGAAGCCCAGATGATCCCAAGCATTGGTCAGGTGTTTAGCTTTCACGGGTTTCGCTTTGAGGTCACAGGCCG
Organism: Paracoccaceae bacterium; assembly: GCA_902525995.1. Lineage (GTDB taxonomy): Bacteria > Pseudomonadota > Alphaproteobacteria > Rhodobacterales > Rhodobacteraceae > CABZJG01. The sequence continues at coordinate 253 of CABZJG010000172.1, forward strand.
CGAAGCCAACCGGATTACCGAACTGAAAATCCGGCCAATTTGAACCGTTGGTAAAGATAACTTTGCAGATCGCTCTTTTGCTGGTTGTCCCAGACATCGCATTATGGATGCCATCACTGTTCTATTGACAGTAACCCATAGACACTTATCACGGTCGCAGGGGTAAAGATCTTTGCTATCAAAGGAGACCTGACTGATGTGGCAATTCTGGGTAGACCGTGGCGGCACCTTTACCGATATTGTCGGCCGCACGCCCGAGGGCACATTGCACTCGCATAAGCTTTTATCGGAAAACCCTGAGCAGTATAAAGATGCCGCGGTTCAAGGCATCAGAGAGCTTTTAAAGCTGGCCCCCGGAGATCCGATCCCAAAGCATATGATTTCAGCGGTTAAAATGGGCACCACCGTGGCCACCAATGCTCTGCTTGAGCGCAAGGGCGAGCGAACGCTCTTAATGATCACGCAGGGGCTTGGGGATTTATTGCGCATTGGCTATCAAAACCGGCCAAAACTGTTTGATCTTAATATCAAGCTGCCGGAACAGCTTTATGAACGTGCCGATGAAGTGCCTGAGCGGGTAACAGCGCAGGGTGAGGTGATCACCCCTCTGTATGAGAACGCTGTGCGAGACAGCCTCCGCGATGCCTATGCCAGCGGTTTTCGATCGGTCGCCGTGGCGTTGATGCACAGTTACAGATTTCATAATCATGAGGTAAAAATTGGTGAAATTGCACGCCAAGAGGGGTTTACTCAGATCTCCCTCAGCCACCAGACCAGCCCGTTGATAAAACTTGTCGGGCGTGGGGACACCACAGTTGTCGACGCCTATCTCTCCCCGATCCTGCGCCGCTATGTTCAGCAGGTCAGCGATGCGCTGGGCGACGGGCTTAAGTCCGGCGGTGCCTTGATGTTCATGCAGTCCAATGGCGGGTTGACCGATGCGGGGCTGTTTCAAGGCAAAGACGCCATCCTATCCGGCCCTGCGGGCGGCGTTGTGGGCATGGTCAAAAGTGCGCAGGCCGCTGGCTTTGACAAGCTTATTGGGTTTGATATGGGCGGCACATCCACAGATGTATGCCATTTTGCCGGAGACTATGAGCGGTCCTTTGAAACCGAAGTGGCCGGGGTACGGATGCGGGCCCCGATGATGAGCATTCACACCGTGGCCGCGGGCGGCGGATCTATTTTAAGCTTTGCAAATGGCCGCATGCAGGTCGGCCCGCACAGCGCCGGGGCAAACCCCGGCCCCGCCTGTTACCGACGCGGCGGCCCGCTGACAGTGACGGATTGCAATGTGCTTTTGGGCAAATTGCAGCCGGATCAATTTCCCCATGTCTTTGGCCCGAATGCAGATCAACCGCTCGACCCAAAAGTCGTTCGCGATCTGTTTGAGCAATTGTCCAAACAAATTGCCGTAGAAACCGGTCAGGCGCAAAAATCGGCCGAAGATCTGGCCGATGGCTTTTTGCGCATTGCGGTAGAAAACATGGCCAATGCGATTAAAAAAATTTCGGTTCAACGCGGCTATGATGTCACGCAATATACGTTGAACTGTTTTGGCGGCGCCGGCGGACAACATGCCTGCCAAGTGGCCGATGTTCTTGGGATAAAAAGCATCTTTATTCACCCCTATGCCGGTATGCTGTCGGCCTTTGGGATGGGTCTGGCCGATATAAGATCAATGCGCGAGCATCAATTTGCAGAAGATATTTCTCAAACGGCCCGAGCTGAAGACATTTTCACCGAACTCGAAGCCGTAACCCGGCAAGAAGTGCTTGATCAGGGCATTATGCCCGATCACATCACACTGTCGCGCATTGCCCATATTCGCACCTCAGGCTCACAGCAAACCTTAGAGGTGGCGTTCGGAACTGAGCCAAAGATGCGGTCCGATTTTGACGCCGCCCATCTCAAACGGTTTGGCTTTGTCCCTAAATATCAACAGCTTATTATTGACCTCTTAAGTTCCGAAGCCATCGGGGCCACAGGAGAGGCAGCTTCAGCTTCGGTGAAAAGCAGTCCCAAAGCAGCCGCTGATAAAACCATGGAGCTCTATGAAAATGGCGCGCGCCGTACGGTTGCGCTCATTGACCGCGCCAGCTTGCAAAAAGGGCAAAAACTCATGGGGCCGGAGGTTATCTTTGAAGACACCGGCACCAATGTGATTGATCGGGGCTGGCAGGCAGAAACTGTGGACGGCGGAAATTTGGTTCTAAAACGTATCGAGCCGATAAAGCGCGCCGAGGCCATTGGCACCTCGGTCGATCCGGTCATGCTTGAGGTGTTTAATAATATTTTTATGTCTATTGCCGAGCAAATGGGGGCCACATTGGCCAACACGGCCTATTCGGTAAACATCAAAGAGCGGCTCGACTTTTCCTGCGCAATTTTTGGCCCCGAGGGGGATCTGGTGGCCAATGCGCCACATGTGCCCGTCCATCTTGGCTCGATGAGTGAAAGCGTGCGCCGTATTTTGCAGCAAAATGAAGGAAAAATCCGGCCCGGGGATGTGTTCATGATGAACAATCCGTTCAATGGCGGCACCCATTTGCCGGATGTCACAGTCATCACCCCGGTTTTTGATGAGTGTGAAACCGATATTATTTTTCTGGTTGCCTCGCGCGGGCATCATGCGGATATCGGTGGTAAAACCCCCGGCTCTGCCCCCCCTGACAGCCAGCATATCGAAGAAGAGGGCGTGCTGATTGATAATTTTTTATTGGTAAGTAAAGGCGTGCTGCAAGAGAGCGAAACCCGTGATCTATTGGCCTCAGCGCGGTATCCTTGTCGCAATATAGATCAAAATATGGCCGACCTGGGGGCGCAAATTGAAGCCAATGCCACCGGCGCAGAGGCGCTGCGCAAAACCGTGGATCATTTTGGGCTGAATATGGTGCATGCCTATATGGGCCATGTACAGGACAATGCCGAAGAAAGCGTGTGCCGGGTGCTTGATGTGCTTAAAGATTGCTCATTTCGCTATCCTTTGGACAGCGGCGCCGAAATAGCCGTAAAAATCGAAGTGGATAAATCTGCGCGCAAAGCGGTGATTGATTTCACTGGCACGTCGCCGCAGGATCGGCAGAATTACAATGCGCCACGCTCGATTTGCCGCGCCGTGGTTTTATATGTCTTTCGCACTCTTGTCGGCGCCGATATACCGATGAACGAAGGCTGTCTGAAGCCGCTTGATATTCGCATCCCAGACGGCTCGATGATCAACCCCCGCCATCCCGCTGCCGTGATATCCGGCAACACCGAAGTAAGCCAAGCGATCGCGGACACACTGTACGGCGCTTTGGGAGTGATTGCCGGCTCACAGGGCACAATGAATAACTTTGTCTATGGCAATGAACACTATCAAAACTATGAAACCATTGGTGGCGGCACCGGCGCCGGGCCAGATTTTTGCGGCGCCAGCGCTGTGCACAGCCACATGACCAACACCCGAATGACAGATCCCGAAGTGCTGGAAAGCCGCTTTCCAGTGCGGGTTGATGAATTTTCCATTCGCCGCGGATCGGGGGGCCAAGGGGCGTGGAGGGGCGGCGATGGCATCACCCGCAAGCTTGCCTTCTTGGACCCGATGACAGTGACTGTTTTGTCATCTCACCGCGTTACCGAGCCTGCCGGATCCATGGGCGGCGGCGCTGGAAAATGCGGAGAAAACATGATTGCGCGGCAAGACGGGGCGTTGGAAAAGCTGGAGGGCAATGACGCGGCACAGATGAGTGCAGGGGATGTGTTTATCATGCATACACCTGGCGGCGGTGGGTATTTTGCAAAATCATAGCGCATCTTGAAACGGCAGAGCGCATTTGAGTATTTGGGCAAAAGAAAAGCTGAGACAAT
>CABZJG010000173.1 GCA_902525995.1 Paracoccaceae bacterium
GATCGTATTGACGAGACCGTTCTCGGTCTGTTGTGGCTTACGCTTCATGATGAACGGCGCGCCTGGAAAGGTTATGACTGGGACGTATTGGATCGGTTGTTCGAACGGGGCATGATTTATGACCCGGTAAACAAGGCCAAATCTGTTGTCTTGACGGATGAAGGTTTGGCGAAGGCGGAAGAAGTATTTTACGCTCTCTTTGTCAGATCAGAGAGAAAGTGATTAACCGTGCTACCTTTTCCCCCGGATATTCAAGTTATAGCGTCACGATGATTTCTGATGGCGTTTCATGATTTCGGTGACGGTATTTTTGTTGATGCCAAGATCTCGTGCGATCCAGCGATAGGAGCGCCCGTCGGTAACGGCCTGAATGACTTGCGGTGCAAGCTTGTCGGATTTTGGACGTTGACCGAGTTGTCGACCGAGCTTCTTGCCGCGCGCCCGAGCGGCCGCGAGACCGGATTTGACACGCTCGCTAAGCAGATCACGTTCGAACTGGGCGATCCCGGCCAACATTGTGGCCATCATCCTTCCATGCGGCGTGTCGAGTTCAAAGGTCATGCCGCTCATGGCCACAACCGAGACTTTCCAACCGGCCATCTGGTTCAGTGTATCCAATAAGTCCTGGGTTGAACGTCCCCACCGACTGAGTTCGGAAACAAGAGTGGCATCGATCTTGCGCGCCTGTGCCAGTTTCATAACTTTGCCGCGCTCAGTGCGGTTTGACTTTGTGCCTGAAGCTGTCTCTTTGAATATCTCTACCACATCGTAGCCGCCGCGTTCGGCAAAAGCGGTCAGTTCATCCACTTGCCGGTCACAAGACTGATCTGAGGTGGAAACTCTGGTATAGACGGCAGCGCGCTGTCCCAATTGAACCTCCTTGGAATTTGACCTTGCAAGCCGTTGATTTTGCTGGTGCTGATTTTGTCCTGAACAGACTATTGAATAACAAGGACAACTCCATATGCCAAGACGATCTCTTTTGACCACGCGACAACGCGCGGCGCTCTTTGATCTTCCTGTCGATGAATCTTCGCTGCTTCGGCACTACACGCTGGATGACGAGGATATTGAGTGCATACGCACGCGGCGGCGGCCGGAAAACCAGATTGGCTTCGCTCTTCAGCTTTGCGCTTTTCGATATCCTGGGCGATTGCTGAAGGCTGGTGAGGTGATCCCGGAGCCCGTTGCCCGATTTGTGGCAGCGCAACTCGGTCTGAAGCCCGATGATCTTCTCCCATACGCCGCCCGCGAAAAAACACGCCGAGAGCATTTGGGCGCATTGCGCAAGATTTACGGCTATAGGATGTTCACAGGCAAGCGGGTCAAACCGATGAAAGCATGGCTTAGCCAACAGGCTGAAGCGGCTGATTCCAGCGAAGGCTTGATCCGATCCTTTGTTGAAGAGTGCCGGCGAAGGCAGATCATTTTACCGGGAATAACGACTATCGAGCGGCTCTGCGCCGAGGCCCTGGTCGCTGCGGAACGTCGGATTGATGCGCGGATTGTCCACCGTCTGGGCAGCCAAATGCGCTGTTGTCTCAACAGCCTGCTCAGTGAGGTTATGGATGGAAGGGTAAGCAGGTTTGTCTGGCTGCGGCAATTCGAAGTGGGCAAAAATACGGCCGATATGAATCGCCTGCTTGACCGAGTGGAATTTCTTAAAGGGATAGGGTTGTCGCCAGAAATCCTTGAGGATATCCCACCCCACCGGATCAAGCGTTTGCGCCGTCAAGGCGAACAATACTTCACGGACGGGTTACAAGATATCTCCAGTGATCGGCGGCTTGCTATTCTGGCCGTTTGCGCCACTGAGTGGGCTGCAACCATTGCCGATACCGTTGTCGAAACACATGACCGGATTACCGGCAAAGCATGGCGAGAAGCGAAAAAGATCAGCGCGTTACAATTTGAACAAGCACAAGTGGATATTGCCGGCACATTGGCCGGGCTGGGTTCTCTAGGCACAACCTTGTTGATGGCAAGAGGTGATGAGGCAGCCCTGCTGTGTGCTGTTGATGTTTCCTGCGGCTGGGACAAACTGGGGTCGCTTGTTTCTATGGCGACCCGGTTAACTCAAACGGCCAAGGCCGAGCCGACTGACCATATTGTTAAAGCTTTTCACAGCTTCAAGCTTTATGCAAAACGCATGTTAAATGCCTTGGACATAAGGGGGGCCTCAGCTGCCCAATCCTTGCTTGATGCTACGAATATCATTCGGGAAGGACAGAAAATTTCGGATCAATTGCTCCCCTTTCTGCCTGCCCGATCCAAGTGGCGGGATCAATTGCGAAAGCCAGATACCAACTCAGAACGGCTCTGGATTGTGGCCGTGATGTGCCGGCTGCAGGAAGCTTTCCGGTCTAACGATATCTGGTTTGATCATGCCCGTCGTTATGCCGACAGCAGGAAAGTTTTGGTGCCTCTGGATGCGGCGAATAAGATGCCGGGACTCGCTATTCCTCTGGAGCCCGAAGCCTGGATTGAGGACCGAAAGCACCGGGTGCAGGACGGCCTCAAACGACTCGCCTCCGCTGTGAAGAACGGCACTCTTCCTAACGGGATCGTCGAAGATGGCGAGCTACGGATCGAACGCCTGAAAGCAGATGTTCCCGACGAGTCTGGCGACCTTGTACCCGATCTTTATCGGCGCCTGCCCCATATTAGGATCACTGACATTCTCCAGGACGTGGCTCAAACCACTGGCTTTACGGATGCGTTCAGGCATCTGCGTACCGGTGCGCCTTGCAAGGACCAGATTGGTTTGTTGAATGTTCTACTGGCAGAGGGGCTAAACATTGGCCTCAGCAAAATGGCCGAGGCGACCAGTTCCCACGAATACTCACAATTATTACGTTTGGCACATTGGCACGTTGAAAGTCAGGCAATTGATGAAGCGCTGGCCATCGTGCTTGACGCACAATCGAAACTCCCGATGGCCCAATATTGGGGCAAGGGTCTGACCTCATCCAGTGACGGACAGTTCTTCCCAACTACGCGGCAAGGCGAGGCCATGAATCTCATCAATGCGAAATACGACACGCAAGGTCCAGGGCTGAAAGCCTATTCCCATGTTTCCGATAAATTCGCGCCCTTCTGGATCGGCACGATTCCAGCCACGGTGAGTGAGGCTCCTTACATTCTCGATGGCCTGTGTCTGAGCGAGATCGGCAGTAAAATCAAGGAGCATTACGCAGATACAGGTGGGTTCACCGATCTCGTATTTGCTGCATGCGCGTTGCTGGGGTATCGTTTCATTCCCCGTATTCGCGATTTGCAGTCCAAGCGCCTCTACGTCTTTGATTTCAAAGATGTGCCGAAAGAGTTGAAAGGCCTGATTGGCGGCAAAGTCCGGGAACAAACTCTCATTGATAACTGGCCAGATGTGCTAAGATGCACCGCCACGATGAGATCTGGAAAGGTGCCGCCGAGCCAGCTTCTCAAACAACTATCAGCCCGGCCACGCAAGCATGACCTTGCCATCGCTCTAGGAGAAATCGGACGGATCGAACGCACACTATTCGTGATCGAATGGGCCCTCGATATCGATATGCAGCGCCGCGCAAGTGTCGGATTAAATAAGGGAGAGGCACATCATGCATTGAAAAACGCATTGCGGAGCGGACGACAGGGTGAAATCCGCGACCGTACCACCGAAAGTCAGCATTTCCGTCTGGCCGGGCTCAACCTGCTCACCGCCATCATTATATTCTGGAACACCGAGCAACTGGGTAAAGCTGTCATGCAGCGTAAACGAGCGGGCTTGAAAACTCCCGAATATCTACTGCGGCACATCTCGCCGCTCGGATGGGAGCATATTCTGCTCATCGGGCAGTACATCTGGCGTAAAATGAGGGCGAAAATCGCTTAGCGCCCTATTTCGCCCCCTTCCCAATTCGACCCCTATCACAATTTTACTAATGTTCAATACGCTTTCCTTGTTGGTAAACTTGCTACCTTTAATGTGATAACCCAGATCGAAATCGAGAACGGCATTCA
>CABZJG010000174.1 GCA_902525995.1 Paracoccaceae bacterium
TGTCTTTTTGCCGAATGAGCGTTTCATTGTCGTTGCCCATCTGGGTATAAGTCACATTGCGGTCACGGCTTGTGCGTTTGTCATCTTGAGTAATAAAGATTGAGTTGGCGACCCCGTGTTGCTCACCAATAATCGTGTCTGCATCACCAAGCTGATAAAATTCGGCAACGTTTTGGCTGTTAAATTGATCTGCGGTTATAGAATTCGCATCGCCGTATTGGTGAATATATATTTCATGCTCGGATCCGATTTGGTCGGTGTCCAATCTATTATTATACACGGGTGTATTTTCTATGAAAGCGGTTGTGGTGGTTTCGGCGATATTATCATTAAAGTGGTCTGCGGCTCTATGATGCTTAAATCTATCTTTTTTGGCGCCGCTTCTTCTGTTTCTGTGATTTGGCCAGTAGCATTCAGGCCTTGATAGAAGTGAAGGGCGTTACCACTGCCGTCTTGCGCTGTAATTGCAATATTGCCAGAACCGAATTGTTGGGCAGTATAAATGTCTTGGTCATAAGAAGTGATTATAGAGTGCGTTACGATCGCTTTGCCACCAAGGTACGAGTAAGTGCTCTGGCTTGTTGCAAGGCTTTCATTTATTTTACCTCCGATACTATTGTCGGTACCAGTGACTTGCGCTTGAAATGCGTTCGCGCCCATTTGGCTGGAATAAAAAATCTCATTCGAACTTGCCGTAAATGGGGCAAGGCACAAACTCGAGAATATCAAAATCTTTTCGCGCTTCAAGGTTGCCTACTTCTTTCTGGGTATTCAACTTACAAATTGCTGTATGGTTTGAAGTTGTGAGGCGTACTGAAAGGTTTTTTATAAATTTGGGCGTTCGGTTTAGGCGGAAAAAGTCCACCTAAACCAATTTGATTTTAGTTGTAAATATTTACAGTTCCGCCATCACCTTGTTGCAAGATGTCCACTGTCAAACTTGGTTGGGTTTGCAATACATAAGCAAAGTTAGAGCCGCCCGTTTGCACAATGGTTGCATTGCCCAATACGTTTAACTGAGACAGTTCGATAGAGTTGGTATTTCCAGTTTGCGTGAGCGCAGCTACACTGCCATCTGCATCTGCTTGGTAAACATAAGCTGTGTTACCATTACCTTCTGTTCCAATGCTTGCCGTTGAGCCTGTGGTTGTATTGTTCTGAAAGATGTATCCTTTGTTAGTATCGCCGAGCTGAGTTATTGATACAGTTCCTGGGCCATTCACTTGTGAAATCATACCTTCGTTGCCGTTCCCAGTTTGAGATAATGTCGCTGACTGTGATGCTGTACTAGTATCAGAGTAGCTTGAGTCGCCCTGATAGATTGACGAAATGTTGTTATCCCCGTTTTGGGTATACTCCGCGGTGCGCAAACGACCATAGCCATGGTCCGATTGAAGCACATCAGCAGTGTTCGTAATACCATTTTGAATACCGTCAACAGTGTCGCTTTCACCGAACTGATTAATGCGAGCCACGTTTTCATCATTAGTCTGGCTTGCTGTCACAGTGTTGCCATCACCAAGCTGGTAAATTGCCATTTTGTTCAAATCACCATCTTGAGTAGTAGTTAGAGAGTTTAAGTTACCACTTGTTTCATTAATTGTTGCTGTCGCCAAGTAACTTAGCAGTTCATTGGCGTCGTTAAAAAAAGTCAGAGGCGGTATTAGTACCTCCGGATCCATCTGTTGCACTCGCACCAAAGCTATAAATGAAATCGTCTCCACCCTGCGAACCCTGTGTGAATGACAACCAGTTGGATGCCCCGGTTTGGCTGGCTGTCGCACTGTTACCATCGCCGACTTGCTTGGACTCGGTATATGTCTCAATCGTATAGCTCCGAGCTATGTCCACAACGGCCGCTGAATTTGCTGTTAGTGCTGTGTTGTAGTTGAAGTCATTTTGCAAAGACGTAATTGCAGCAGTGCCATCCGTGCCAATGCGGTTGTCACTTCCAGACACCGTCGCGGTGAAAGTGTTGTTAGACCCATTATTGGCGTAAAATATCTCATTGGCACTTACTGACAGCGGGACTAGCGCCATAGCCGTGGAAACCAAAAAGCTTCCGTATCGGGCATTTTTGTACTTCATTTCAAAGACCTCAATCAAGACAGACACACATTGGTTAGGCTGCCTGCTGTTTTTGTTTCGCTATGGACAGAATCAGATTCATCCAAAAAGGGAAAAATAGCAGTACGGAAGGAGAGGTGGTAATATCCAAATACTACAGGCAACTTTTTTGGAGTGTCACTTTTTATCAGTTTTTTGAGTCAAATTGACGGTATTATATTTTTTAGAATGCATTATAGCCTTCAGAAGCTTCAATTTTGATGAAGAAAAAATATGTAATAAAAATATATATTTGAATTCCTAAATCTTCTTAACCCTTAACCTTTTTGCAGAAATTTGAACTGAAAAATCTGAAAATTGAATAAAAAATATACTAAAGAATATAAAAAGGTCAAAAAGGGGTGTCATTATCGACATGATTTATTGCTAGATAAAATATTGTAACCAAGAGGTCGTGATTCTCTTGGGAAAGTGAATGCGAATCCTGCGCCAAGTGGACAATTCCAACGGGCCGTTTCTCAAGTCCAACTGAATTCGCACCTTTCCAGTGGTTTGGCTTTGCGGGACTATATAGATCATGACATCACTGTTCGCTCTTGGGTGTTGATAAAGATAATCAACTGTTTGTGGCAAAACTAAAAAATGCCAGGGTTGATTTGAAATGTTTAGGTGCGCATCCAATCACGCGAGTTGCCAGAGCCTTATTGCGGAGGCCCTAGGGCTTATTGAACATAAATTCACCGGTGCAAAAGACTGGCGCTTTCGATCGCTATTGCTGGCGAGTTACGCCTTTGCCAAGCTGCGAGTGGTTAATTTGGCAAAGAACCGGAGGGTATAGTTCGATAGGTGTAATAGATAGGACTAAAATAAAGTATTTTACCAAAGTTGATTCATTGATATGAGCGTGGGTAATATATCGGGTCGAATTTATCAAATGCCTTCGTTTTGACCATCCATACCCTATGAGGCAATGAATGATGCAGGATAAACTTAAAGTTTTGGAAACACATTTAGCCCATGTTGATAGAACGCTTGAAGAGCTTTCGGATGTCGTCAACAAACAGCAGGCCCAGATTAACCAATTAACGCGGCTAGTCGAATTAATGGCGAACAGAGAAGAGCAAGAAGTGGACGTAGCTTCAGAAAGGCCGCCGCCACATTGGTAGACTGAGCAATCTTGCGATGAAGCAGTCCCTAACACTGACTGTGTAAGTTCAAATCATTAAACGAAAACTCGATAATCAAATCATCTTAATTGATTGGATCAGACGTAGAAGGGCGCTCTTCATACATCGCCGATCCCGCTGCAGTATTTTACAACATGAATTTCTTGCTGGAACTATAGTCGAAATGAAATGAAGTCTGAATGCGGCGAACGCCCTAGGGGATGGCCACAAATCCTTAGACAAAAACCGCCTCTGTTTGCACCACCCTGAATAAGTTATAGCAAACCTTTCAAAGGTCAAAAAACATCAGACAAGTCTGGTCCATTCTGTCCATAAAAAGGGGCCTCTTTGTAAGAGACCCCAATGCAATACACGTATCGATTGCCTTCTGAAATACCGAAAGAACCCCTATTTGATCAGCGCCCCAATCTTTCTTTGACGTCCTCTGCAAAGTCTTCGTACCGACGAATTGATTTAACATCCACTTGAACCAAGTGACCCATTTTCTGCATTATCGGAAGATCAAATAAAATCCGATCAAGGTCATCTGGCGTGTCTACATTAACAATTGCAAGAACTTTACGCTCGCCGACCACTTTCCAAAGGTCAACAACAACCCCCGCTGATTTAGCGCCTAAAGCAGCGTTAGCTTCTTCAGCCCAAATGCCCAAAAGCCCCTGTTGCGCCATTGCATCGTCGTATTCTACTGTAAAGTCTACCCTATAAAGCATATTC
>CABZJG010000175.1 GCA_902525995.1 Paracoccaceae bacterium
GCGCCAAAACCTAGTTTGTGAACGAGGCTGACATTACAAACGATGGGTGGCCAGTTGCATTACCAAGGTTCAAGAGACGACCCTCTGACAGCAGGATGATACGGTTGCCTGATGGCATTTCGATCATATCCACCTGATCCTTGATGTTGGTCCATTTGTGGTTCTTTAGGTGTGCAACTTGGATTTCATTGTCAAAGTGACCGATGTTTCCAACAATCGCCATGTCCTTCATCGCGCGCATGTGTTCGATGCAAATGACGTCTTTGTTGCCTGTTGTGGTGATAAAGATGTCAGCCGCTTCAACCGCATCTTCGAGTGTTAGAACCTCAAACCCATCCATCGCGGCCTGAAGCGCACAGATCAGATCAACCTCGGTTACCTTAACCCGCGCACCTGCACCGCGAAGTGACGCGGCAGAGCCTTTGCCCACGTCGCCATATCCACAGACAACTGCGGTCTTACCCGCCATCATAGTGTCGGTTGCGCGACGAATTCCGTCAACAAGGGATTCTTTACAACCATACTTGTTGTCAAACTTTGATTTTGTGACCGAGTCATTCACGTTGATCGCAGGAAACGGCAGCTGGCCGTTTTTCACCAATTCATACAGACGGTGAACACCCGTTGTTGTTTCCTCTGACACGCCTTTGATCGCATCGCGGGTTTTTGTGAACCAACCTGGGGATTGTTCCATACGCTTTTTAATCTGCACCTTGATCACGGCCTCTTCTTCGGACTGTGGCACAGGAATGATATCTTCATCCGCTTCTGCACGTGCGCCCAATAAGACGTACAATGTCGCATCACCGCCATCGTCCAAGATCATGTTTGGGCCTTCTGGGAACATGAAGGATTTATCCAAATAATCCCAATGCTCTTCCAATGACTGGCCTTTGATCGCAAAAACAGGAATGTCCGCTGCTGCAATGGCTGCCGCTGCGTGGTCCTGTGTTGAGAAGATGTTGCAAGACGCCCAGCGCACATCAGCACCCAGTGCCACCAATGTTTCAATCAAAACCGCTGTCTGGATCGTCATGTGAAGCGAGCCGACGATGCGTGCGCCTTTCAGTGGCTTGCTTTCACCGTATTCAGAGCGAAGAGCCATCAATCCAGGCATTTCGGTTTCCGCAATGTCCAATTCCTTACGGCCAAAATCCGCTAAATCTATGTCCTTTACAACATAATCACTCATCTACTTTGTCTCTCTGTATATGTGATAATTTGCAGTCATAAATCCATCCACTGATCCACAATCAAACCGTCGTCCGTTCAGACGCACAGTTTCGACAGAGCCCTGCTGCGCATGGATATTAATTGCATCTGCCAATTGAATTTCCCCACCTGATCCCGCCTTGAGGCCCCGCAAAGTGTCCAAGATATCAGGCGTCAGGACATATCGTCCGATCGAGGCCAGATTTGAGGGTGCACCATGTGCATCAGGTTTTTCAACCAAACCCGCGATACCCGTACCAGCCCCATTCGGCACAACAACGCCGTATTTTGAGATATCAGGCCCATCAACCTCCATCACCGAAAGTTGCGATTTACCAGAGGTTGCAAATGCTTGCACCAGATCCGCAGTCACACCAGGTTCGTAATCCGTTAGAAAATCATCTGCCAGCAGCACTGCAAAGGGATCACCGCCAACAGCGCGTTCAGCACATAAAACCGCGTGGCCGAGACCCAACTGTTCGGCCTGACGTACAAATATGCACTCCACGCCTTCGGGAATAATATTGCGCACCATATCGGCTTGTGCTTCTTTACCCTTGGCGCGCAGGATGTTTTCTAATTCATTATTTGCGTCAAAGTGATCTTCAATCGCGCGCTTATTTCGGCCCGTCACAAAAATCAGGGTGTCGATACCTGCTGCAATCGCCTCTTCCGCGGCATATTGGATCAAAGGTTTATCAACGATTGGCAGCAGCTCTTTCGGCATCGCCTTGGTCGCAGGAAGAAAGCGGGTGCCAAAACCAGCAACGGGAAAGACAGCTTTTTTTATTTTATTACTCATCATTTACCCAAATGTTCTTTTTTACGGTGTTTCAAATCTCTCACTAACCTACCCATAACGCCCCAACGTCGGAAAACTTAAGCTCCTGAGAAGGTTTTGCATTAGCTTCTATAGGTTGATCCTGAAGACGCACTACCAATTCAACTTTCTTGATGTGCTTTAAAGGTTTTCTGACAAGCCATTTTTAATTGCGTCTCGCATTCCGGGCACAGACAATAAATGAAGTGTTTCATTCATTGCCTGCCAATCACTTTCAGCCATGAGAACGGCATTGTTATTCTTGCCGGAAATCAAAACTGGTTCGCGCTTCGCAATCGTGTTCTCAACTAGGTCAGGTAGTTTATCGGACGCTTCTTTGACACTCACAGTTATCAATGTGTCGTTCCTAACAATTCGACGCCATCTAACTTTGCCAATTTTTGATCGAAGGTTTTCAGAATGCGGTTCTCTGCTCTTTGAGCCGCCTGTCGGATCATAAGGTCCGCAAAATCGTAGCCCTCTTCTCGATAAAGATTTACAACTGAGGCAATGTCCTTCGCGTTTTCAACCGAAAGCTGGCTTGCAGTTACAATACTCAGCAGCGCCTCTGCAATTTCTTCGCGTGAATATTTATAGGATCGCTCGAGAACCCAGACCGATTCGATCATAACTTCGCGACATACATACCCTGGTGCATCACTCGTGCAATCCCCAATCAAATCAGCAGCAACCCGGAACTGAGCATCGTCATCTTGGGCAAGAAAACGAACCAATACGTTTGTATCTAGAGCAATCATGACGCGCTTTCGATAGCTCCCTCAGCGATCGCCTTATCCATTTCGTCAAGCGAAACTGTCCGTTGACCAGGGCGACGTAACATACCAGCAAGCTCACGGACGTGCCTTGCCTTTAGCATTTGAACGCGACCATTTTCTACAATGTAGCGCACCGTGTCACCTGCCTCCAAGCCAAGTGCTGCGCGTACATCTCTGGGAAGAGTTGTCTGGCCTTTTGCCGTAACTTTGGATTCTTTCATCATCTTCATCCATTTACTTGAGATAAGTTCAACTTCAATATAGTAAGGAATTTCAAAATAAGCAATTCAATTTCAAAAAAGGTAAGGAATTTTTTTTCAAGATAGCCCCTGAAGAAGTGTTTGGTTTTCATCCATAACCACTTCAGCTACCGCCAAGACTTCTAGAACTGCAGGATCGTGCGCGTGATTTTTTAAACCATTATCGTCTGACTGCGTCACATACACTGTGTCACCTTCCGTGACGCCCAAGACAGCTAACATCTCAGAACTCAATGTGATGACAGCAGAGTTGCCATCTTTGCGTATCTTCGTTTTAAACATCAGAATTCGAAGTATGTATTTTCAAAGGAACGATCATTTCGTCTAAGCCCAGTTACCCATAACCTTAAATCATCAAAACACCTAAGCCTACGCGCCCGAAACACTCTCACAATTGATCGCGCCCTTTTGATACAGATGCATCTATCATTCCAGCTTCGCGCTCCAAAAGTTCAATTTCTGCGCGCAAGTCGACATATTCCTGACGCTTGCGTTTAATAAACCTGTGAGTGAGCAAAGACTTCTCACGAACTCCCTTTGGGGTCAGAAGATAAGCATATTGCCCCTTACGTGGGCTATTTTTAAAATTTCCAAGCTTCACGAACCCTTTTTCAACAAGAGCTGTTAAAACATAATAAGCAGAACCATTTGAAATCCCAACTTCGTCTGCAACCTGCCGCGTGGACATTTCAGGATTATCGGCAATGAGCCGCATGACACGCAGGCGGACATCTTCTTGCTGTTCTTCGCGGCGACTAGCCAAAATGTGCCTGCACAACAGCTACCGCAACAAGCTTTACCGAGATGCGGCGCTCAACTTTAGTGAATTTCAAATTTTGACCACATAAATTCATATCTGCTCAAATTT
>CABZJG010000176.1 GCA_902525995.1 Paracoccaceae bacterium
ATAAGGGGTGTCAGTCTAGAAGTGCGCAAAGGCCAGATCGTGACCGTTTTAGGCGCGAATGGAGCGGGAAAAACAACACTGTTAAAAACCATTTCCGGAATTATGGATCCGGAAAAGGGATCAATTTCGCTGGACGGCGAATTTATCCAAGGATTAGAGCCTGAAAAAGTGGTGGGAAAAGGTATTACACATGTGCCAGAGGGCCGAGAACTGTTCCCTTTACTAAGCGTCGAGGACAACTTGATGATGGGGACCTATACCCGGAGCGATACCGCTGGCATCGCGCAAGATCTGGAAATTGTCTATGAGTACTTCCCGATATTGCGCGATCGGCGTGGGCAAGAGGCAGGAACACTTTCAGGGGGCCAGCAACAAATGGTTGCCATTGGGCGCGGACTTATGGCGCGACCAAAAATAATGCTTCTGGATGAGCCAAGCTTGGGCCTCTCTCCACTTTTGGTCAAAGAAATATTCGTGATTGTGAAACGCCTGAACGTAGAACAAGGCGTGACAATGATTTTGGTTGAGCAAAATGCAAAAGTGGCGCTTGATCTGGCACATTACGGATATGTGATGGAACTTGGCCGCATCGTGATGGATGGTGAAGCGGAAAAATTGGCCGCGTCCAAAGATATACAAGAGTTTTATCTGGGGCAGTCGTCCGAGACATCACAACGCGGTCAGCGGCGCTGGAAACAAAATAAAACATGGCGGTGATCAAGGAGTTGGCGCAAATGGCGGATGCAATGCCCGAACAACATGAAATTGACGGCTTTTGGGTAAACAAAGACTTAAGCCAAACGCCGCATTTTGTTGATGGGGCAGATACGCTCTGCAAACTTTGGAGCACACGTTGTCAAAAACTGGGCCAACGAACAGCGCATCGCGAAAAAGAATATGGCATTTGGAAATCCCATAGCTGGCAAGAATTTTACACGCAGGCACAGCATATCGGTCTTGGCCTGCGCCGATTAGGGCTTAAACGCGGCGAAGTTGTCTCTATTCTCGCCGAAGACAGCAAAGAATGGATTTATGCCGATATTGGCATCCAGTCCGTTGGCGGCATCGCCAGCGGTGTTTATACAACTGATAGCGCACGGCAACTGGCCTATTTGGTGAATGACAGTGACAGCCGCTTTTTGTTTGTGGAAAATGACGAACAATTGGACAAATACTTGTCGATCGCAGATCAAATGCCGGGGCTTTCGAAAGTGATCGTTTTTGATCTCGATGGGCTCCATGATTTTGAAGACGAAAATGTGATATCTTTGGAGCAGCTCTATCAGATCGGCGCTGAGGCAGCAGCAGAAAATCCAACCGAATTTGAAAATGAAATTGCCAAAGGCAGGCCAGAAGACACTTGCCTTCTCATTTACACTTCTGGCACCACCGGCGATCCCAAAGGGGTCGAGATCAGCAATGCGAACATCATGTTTTCTATGTCTATTGGCCCGCAAACCCTGCAAGTTTTCGACACCGATGAACAGCTATGTTTCTTGCCGCTTTGCCATATTCTTGAGCGCCTTTTATCTGTTTTTCTGCCCATTTTTTCTGGTTCAACAGTAAATTTTGCCGAGAGCACCGAAACTGTTTTTGAAAACATACAAGAGGTCAGCCCGACTGTGTTCACAGCCGTCCCACGGGTGTGGGAAAAGATGTACTCTCGCATCTCAATAATGACAGAAGATGCGACACCTTTTGGACGATGGGCATTCAAACAAGCACTTAAAGCCGGTCATGAACGTATAAAAGCTGAGCAAAACAATAAACCCATTCCCCTCGCCTATCGGTTTTGGGATTTTGTACTGCTTAGAAATTTACGCCGTTTGCTAGGCATGGATAAATTGCGCCGGGGCGGTACAGGTGCTGCGCCCATTTCACCGGACCTGTTGCAATGGTTTCGGGCTATAGGGGTGCCCATCTATGAAGGCTACGGGATGAGCGAAACCTCTGGCGTGATGACGATCAATTTGGCCGAAGCAGAAAGCTTGGGCAGCGTAGGCCGGGTGGTCCCCGGAGCTGAGGTCCGTATCGGTGATGGTGGTGAAATCCAATATAAAGGCGGCAACTGCTTCAAGGGGTATTGGAACAGCCCGGAGAAAACCAAAGAAACCTTTACCAAAGATGGCTGGCTGCACTCGGGTGATATTGGCAGGCTGGACAATCAGGGATATTTGACCATCACCGGGCGGATGAAGGATATTATTATCACTCAGGGCGGTAAAAACATCACCCCGGCTGAAATTGAAAATCGACTTAAGTTCTCACCCTATATCAGTGACAGTGTAGTGATCGGGGACAAGCGTAAGTACTTGTCTTGTTTGATTATGATTGATCAAGAAAATGTTGAAAAATTTGCCCAAGATCGGCGCGTTCCGTTTTCGGATTTTGCCTCGCTCTGCCGAACAGAGCCGGTCATTGAACTGATCAAAGGCATAATCGACGATGTAAACAAAAATTTCGCACGGGTCGAACAAATCAAAGACTTTCGATTAATTGATACACTTTTAACCGCAGAGGATGATGAGTTAACAGCAACAATGAAGTTAAAAAGAAGCTTCGTAGAGCAAAAATATCAGTCCTTGATTGACGAGATGTATCAATGAGTGCTCCAATAAGACCAAAGAACGTCCATAATAACCAACTGAGGAGAAAACATGAAAACTCTATTTAAATCAATGGCAATGGTGGCACTAACAGCCACAACTGCCATATCAGAAACCCAAGGTGTCACAGATACCGAGGTTGTAATCGGCTCGAACCAAGATATGTCAGGGCCATTTGCAGCCTTTAGCGCACCGGCGGTACAAGCGGCAAAAATGTATTTTGAAGAAGTGAACGCTGCCGGCGGCGTACACGGCCGGCAAATTCGTTTGGTGGTCGAAGATCACGCCTATCAAATGCCTAAAGCAATGTCTGCGCTAAACAAATTGGTGAATTCAGACAAAGTTTTCGCGATGCTCCTGAGCCTTGGGACCCCGATGAACATTGCATCCTTCCCACTCTTAGAGTCCAAAAAAATCGCGAATGTGTCCCCTTTGACCGCTGCGCGTCAAATGGTCGAACCGCCATCAAACATCAAATACGCTGGCACTTCATCGTATCACGCACAAATGCTTACTGCGGTGCCTTACCTAGCGGAACAGACTGGCGCGAAAACAATCTGTTCAATGTATATTCCATCCGACTTCGGCCTAGAAATTGCCGAAGGAACACATGATGCGGTTAAAGCCAACGGTCTGACCTTTGGTGGTGAGACCAAGCACAAACCGGATGAGTTGGATTTTGTTGGATCAATATCAAAACTGGCCAGCCAAGGATGTGAAGTGATCACCGTGGCTCTTGGAGTACGCCAAGTAATTACAGCAGTTGCAACCGCCAAGAAGATGGGGCTAACCGATCTAAAATTCTTGGGATCTTCTGCCTCTTTCCACACAGCTATTGCAAAAGTTCCTGGCGGCGTGACCGAAGGCTTCTATGCCGCGGCAGGTTGGTCTGACATTGTGGCCAGAATGGGCCATCCTGATGTTGCTAAATGGGTGGCTTCATATCAGGGCGCAACCGGTGAATTCCCCGGATCTGGCGCACTTTTGGGACGCTCAGCAGCGGAAACACTTGTTCGTGGGCTTGAAGCAGCAGGGCATGACCTTACGCCAGAGAGCTTTCAAGCAGGTATGGAGTCCTTGAGCTTTGAAGATACAATTTCAGACGTTCAGGTTGACTATTCAGCTGATGACCATCAGGGCGCTGACCTTGTTGTGATCAGCCAAATCCAAGACGGCAACTGGAAAGAACTGGTGCGCAAATAAGGCCTATCCAGTTTAAAAATGACGAACCGCGCCGGAAGTGAAATTCCGGTGCGGTTTTTTTGTGACATTAAGGCC
>CABZJG010000177.1 GCA_902525995.1 Paracoccaceae bacterium
ATTTGGGCAGATAGATCGAAGTGTGGCATAGCTGCATCATATTTCTATTCTGCGCATCCTGCGCGGTGCATTTGCTTGCAAACCATCGGGAAAAAAAGCGATTAATCTCGCATATCTGATCGCGATTCACGTGCTCAGGGAATGCATTATAATAACCCGAGGGAAAAAACATGAAAAAAGTTCTTCTCACAACAACAGCTCTCGTCATGACAGCTGGCGTTGCATCTGCAGACGTAACATTTAGCGGTAAAGCAGAACTGACATACGGTAACTGGGGCAGTGAAGGCGTTGACGCCGAGTCATGGGGCTCAACCACTGATCTGGGCGTGTCTATGTCTGGCGAAGCAAGCGGCATCTCATACACTGCAAGCATCAGCATCGACGAAACTGACGATGACGCAGACGACGGAAACACTGACATCGGTGGCGCGATCACTATGTCTGGTTCTGGCCTGTCGTTGACATATGACGCCGACGGCGAAATGGATGCCGGTGGCTCAAGCGACGAGTCTGGTGACCTGCAAGTTGCTTATTCTAATGGCACAGTGTCTGCGTCTTACACAGAAGACACAAGCGCTGGTAACAACGAAATCGTTGTTGGTTACACAGCTGGTGATCTGACTGTTGGCTATTCAAAATCAAGCCAGTCTACCTTGTCTGGTTTGAGTGCATCATTCAGCGCGGGCGATCTGAAGATCAGCGTAGAAGGTGCTGATGACGGCTCTACATGGGATGCATCTGCAGCCTATACATTGGGTGCATCGACTGTGACTGCTGCTACTGATGAAGCATCTGCAACATCTGTGACAGTTGCCACATCTTTGAACGACATCACATTGACAGCCAAAGCGCAAGAAGGCGACAATGAGCTGACTGTTGGCTACACAATGGGCGACATAACATTGTCTTATGCCTATAACGAAGGTGCAGACCTGACAGGCGCCGACTCTGACGGTGACGATGCGCAGACAGTTCTGTCTGTTTCTTATGACCTTGGTGGCGTGAAAATCACTGGTGCAACAAACAGCAGAAACGAAGTAGAAGTTGCTGCTGCGTTCACATTCTAATTTAACCACATCGGTTAAATGCGAAAGAGCGGCCCTAGGGCCGCTCTTTTTTATTTAAAAAGTGGCAATGGCCAAAAGCTTAGGACTTGCAATTTCTCTGCCGCTGATATGTGTAAGGGGAAGCAAAAGGAGCGTATGAATGTCTCTGGCCGAAATTCAAACTCGCATTGCTGCTGCTGAAGCAGAGCATGGCCGCCCCAAAGGGCAGGTGCAGCTGATTGCTGTTTCAAAAGTGCAGCCCAATGCACGGGTTGAACAGGTTCTTGAGCAAGGCCACAAGGTTTTTGGCGAAAACAGGGTGCAGGAAGCGGCTGGAAAATGGCCAGCGTTCCGCGCGCGCTTTAACGCCATTGATCTTCATCTGCTCGGCCCGCTTCAAACCAACAAAGCCCGTCAGGCGGTTGAGCTTTTTGATACCATCCATTCCCTGGACCGGCCAAAATTGGCGTCAACATTGGCGCGGCTGGCGCAAGAATCAGGGCGCTGCCCAGATCTGTTTGTGCAGATCAATACCGGAAAAGAAGCGCAAAAGGCGGGCATTATGCCCGAAGATGCAGATGCGTTCATTGACAGTTGCCGCGACTTGGATTTACCGGTGCAAGGTGTGATGTGCATCCCGCCAGTTGACGAAACCCCAGCGCTGCATTTTGCGCTTTTGGCCAAAATTGCGCAGCGCAACGGCTTAAGCAGTCTGTCGATGGGCATGTCGGCTGATTTTGAAATGGCCATTGGCTTTGGCGCCACGCATGTGCGCGTTGGTTCGGCGATTTTCGGTGCGCGCAGCCCGGCCAAATAGAAGGTTCAAATTACAGTAAATGGCCGGATTTTGCAGCCTTGGTTGCCAGATAGGCTCTGTTTTGATCGGTGCTTTTGGTGATCAATGGAACCCGCTCAACCACCTGAATTCCGTTGCGCTCCATCATGGTGATTTTCGCCGGATTATTGGTTAAAAGCTTTATCTTGGTAAAGCCCATCTCTTTTAAAATCGACGCCCCAAGCCGAAAATCGCGTTCATCATCCTCAAATCCCAACCGGTGATTGGCTTCTACGGTATCAAAACCTTGGTCCTGCAGGCCATAGGCGCGCATTTTATTGGCAAGACCAATGCCGCGGCCTTCTTGGTTCAAATACAAAAGCAGACCAGCGCCTTGATCGCCCATCTGCTTTAAAGCGCCCCGCAACTGCAGCCCGCAATCACACTTCAAACTGCCCAGCACATCCCCGGTAAAACAGGCAGAATGCAGCCGTACCAAAACGGGCGCAGACCTCGATGGGCGGCCAATTTCCATCGCATAATGCTCTTCTCCGCCATTTTCAGGGCGAAACACATGGAGCCGCCCTTTAGGAGCGGCAAAAATCGGAAGGCTGGCCGAGGCAATGTCCGACAGCACCGAAGGAGCAGACAGCAAAGGCAAAGCCGCTTTGGTGTCCAGCCGCGTCAGGTTATCAAAGTCCTTAAGGCTTTGTGCGTCAGACAAACGCGCAACGACAGCCGCCGGAAGCAAATAGGATGCTTTGATCAGCTGCAGCGCTGATCGCTCAAGTTCAACCGATCCGCCGCGCTGGGCGTGAAACGGGCCCTTTAGTGGAGCATTCAGATCATCGGCAGGGTCAGCAACGGCTTTGATCCAGGAAAGAGTTTTTTCAGCTGAAAGCTGAATGCGCACCAAATCCCTATCATATGCTGCCAGCTTTAAAGTCGTTGCCCGGGGTTCGGTCAGCGTTAAACTCACCCTATCAGACATGGCATGCAGATCTTTTAATCGTTCAGCCGACAGCGTTTCGGCGGGGATAACCAAGGCAGGTGTTTCAGACACCAGCAAAACTGGAACCCCCATGCGCAAATCGGCACGGGCGCGGGCGATCTGTTCTGTTACTGTTGGATTGAGCGCCATCAACGCATCCTTACCGCTTGATCCTTGATAATCGGTTTGTGGTCCAAACCTCCGCGAGGGTCAATGTTTCATTTCCTCTAGATATTGTTTCAAATCCCTCAATTATCCACACGTCGGCGTGAGCCCCCTGCAACAAGACTTGAAATATGCTTAAATTATCCGCATTTGTTGTGCATCACCCAAGGATAAAAAGATGAGCCAAGCAAAAAAAATACTAATGATAGACGATGATGATGATTTGCGCGATGCGCTGGTTGAACAATTGTTGATTATTGGAGAATTTGAAGTTCTTGAAGCTGCCAATGCCCAAAGTGCAATTGAAAAGACCAAGGAAAATGATTTTGATTTGCTTTTACTGGATGTCGGATTGCCCGATGCCGACGGCCGGGAGCTTTGTAAATTGCTGCGAAAGCAGGGGGTAAAATGCCCTATTGTCATGCTAACAGGACAAGACAGTGATGCCGATACCATCCTTGGACTTGATGCAGGTGCTAATGACTATGTGACCAAACCCTTTAAATTTTCGGTGCTTTTGGCCCGTATGCGCGCCCAGTTGCGGCAACATGAGCAGTCGGAAGATGCAAATTTCGCGGTCGGGCCCTATACGTTTAAACCCGCCCATAAAGTTTTGCTGATGCAGGATGGACAAAAAATTCGTCTCACAGAAAAAGAGACTAATATTTTGAAGTTTCTTCTGCGCTCAGCTGATGCGATTGTGGCCCGTGATACCTTACTGCATGAAGTCTGGGGGTATAATGCCAATGTTACAACTCATACGCTTGAGACACATATTTATCGACTTCGTCAAAAAATCGAACCAGATCCGACGCGTGCATCGCTGCTTAT
>CABZJG010000178.1 GCA_902525995.1 Paracoccaceae bacterium
AACAAAGGCATCTGGGAGGATGTTTCCATTCAGCTGCCCCCACAGGTTACCGAACCGGGTTACGCGGGGGATTTTGTTGCTGAAATCGTTGGGGATGGGATGTTCTATGACCAGCCTGATGCAGACGCTCAAAAGTTCCTAAGGCAAATTTCAGTCGCCTGGGAAGACTTTTTACAGGCGCCTACTCAGATCACCATCCGGTCCAATATCACGAATGCCGATGGTATTTTGTTAGCTCCTGAATTGTTTGAGGATCCGGTTGAATTGATTAATTACCTTTCACCAAAGCTATATGCCGGTGAAACAACCCAATCAGTGCGCATGCCTGCTTAGGATATCAAATCCATTATATATGGGAATTTTTCCAACTACTCTGATGAGATGCTGCTGCATGTTGGCGAAGGGTTTCTAAGTGGAAAAGGCTATCCAAGAAACAAATCAATTGCCTTGAAAATTCTCAATTACCTTGCTTTGCAAGGGACCAGCGGCATTTCGCACAAGCTTGCTCGTCATTATTTGGAGCAACAAAACTATGCATTGGCCTATGAATTTGCACTCAAAGATTCAGCAAGCGGGAGCACGCAGTCTGTTAATATCTTAAATGTGGCAGAGCCTTTTCTTGATCTAAGCGATGTCCTTACGATGCAAGGTGACGGAATGATTGATTTCGCAAAGGTGGTCACGGATGTAGAGCCTGCTGAATATTACCATTATGCTGTTGCCAGCATGAACGGCAAAGGCATGCGCAAATCCTATCTTGCGGCCTATTTTTGGGCCATTTTGGCGCAAGCCAACGGCGATCGCCGCACGGCTTCGATGATGACAAAGATAGAAGCCTTAGGAGCGGATAAAGACCTAGCCGATACTATTGATTGGAACGCACAGCTTGCGCAGGCGCAAGCTGACGCTTTGATGGTTTGGATGGACCGACATTAACCGCCGGGGGCTAGGCAGCCGATTTTAGCTGTAAATTTGGAGCCACAGTGGGCAGGCCCAGCGCCTCTCCGACCGCTGTATAGGTCACTTGACCGGCATGGATGTTCAATCCGTTCAGCAGATGTGGATCATCGGCGCAGGCCTGCATCCAGCCTTTGTCTGCCAGTGCAATGACAAACGGCGATGTGGCATTGGTTAGCGCTTGGGTGGCCGTGCGGGCGACGGCGCCGGGCATATTGGCGACACAGTAATGCATAATGCCATCTACGTTATAAACCGGATCATCATGCGTGGTGGCGCGGGATGTTTCAAAGCACCCGCCCTGATCAATGGCGACATCAACCAACGCCGCGCCCGGTTTCAATGTTGCAAGTTGACCTTTGCTAATCAGCTTTGGAGCAGAGGCACCGGGGATAAGCACAGCGCCAATGATCATATCCGCCTCAGACGCCAGTTCGGCGGTGACCGCCGGACTGGAATAGCCGGTGCGAAACAGATGGCCAAAGCTGTCATCAAGATACCGCAACCGCGCCAAAGACCGATCCAGCACGGTGACCTCTGCGCCCATGCCGGCAGCAATCCGCGCTGCATGGGTGCCAACCACACCGCCGCCGATCACCAAAACGCGGCCGGGGGCAACACCGGGCACACCGCCCAGCAAAACACCGCGCCCGCCATTGGCTTTTTGCAAGGTCCAGGCGCCCATTTGCGGGGCCAGCCGGCCGGCCACCTCGGACATCGGTGCAAGCAACGGCAATCCGCCGCGCGCATCGGTTACGGTTTCATAGGCAATGGCAGTACAGCCGCTGGCCAAAAGATCATGGGTTTGATCGGCATCGGGGGCCAGATGCAGATAGGTGAACAAAAGCTGCCCTTCGCGCAGCATTTTGCGCTCTCCGGCTTGCGGCTCTTTGACTTTGACGATCATTTCACTTTGGGCAAAAACTTCAGCAGCGGTTTCCACCACTTCAGCGCCAGCCTGAACATAGGCGGCATCAGAAAAACCCGCGCCAAGACCTGCGCCGGTTTCTATGTTGACTATATGGCCACGCGCGACAAGATCTTGGGCGAGTGTAGGGGTCAATCCGACCCGGAATTCCTGTGGTTTAATTTCTTTTGGACAACCGATGTGCATTTCGCATTCCTCCTTTTAATGCCGCAAGGATGGTGTATTTTTCAAACAATATTGTGAGAATTTCATGCGTGTTGACGAAATAATTTCGAATGATATTCTGAATTTCAACAATTTACTGATGGATTATTATGTAAAATGAAAGTAGATCAGATTGATCGTCGAATCCTGAATGTGCTTCAGCGCAGTGGGCGCATTTCCAACGCTGATCTTGCTGATGAGGTTAATCTATCGGCTTCGGCCTGTCATCGGCGGGTTCAGCGGCTCGAAAAAGACGGGTTTATCAAGAACTATGTGGCCCTGCTTGATCCGCGCAAGCTTGAAGTGCCAACCACGGTTTTTGTGGAAATCACCCTTTCGGCGCAGGCAGATGAAGTGCTGGAGAGCTTTGAAAAAGCGGTGGCACGTATTCCTGATGTTCTTGAATGCCATCTGATGGCCGGCACGGCGGATTATATTTTGAAAGTGGTGGCCGAAAATACCGAAGATTTTGCCCGTATTCATCGCCAATATCTGACGCGGTTGCCCGGGGTGGCCCAAATGCAGTCGTCGTTTGCGTTGCGAACGGTATTTAAAACCACAGCGCTACCACTTTGAAACCCGAAGCAGCGGCAGTCAATGGTTTCGCGTGTGACTATCCGACTTTATCTTTGACGTCCTCAAGATACTCTTCCCAGCCTTCCTCTGGCACAAAACTATCATCAAATGACTGTTGCTTTGAAATCTCGGTTTTATAGTAGACCTCTTCGCATTTATCCCGCAACGCATCGAGAAAGAACTCATCGTTTTTATCGATTAAGCCGTCTTTGCGCAGACTTCCGTCACGCACTTTGGTAATCCTACCCAGTTTTGTCTGCTAGAATTCTATCTGATCCGCATCGGCATTTTCTTCGGCCAGATTTAGTGCAAATTCGCCAAAGTGCTGACATTGGTACAGAGGTTTTTGATGTTGCTCGAATTTCTTTTTCTTACCCAAACCAAACATAACAACCCCCTATAACACTGCTCTAGCATAGCAAATCAGCCCCTTCTGTGAAGTCTGATTTTAAATCACAGGGTTTGGAACGGCGTTTTGGCCTGCAAACGCAGGGCTAAAACTGCACAAATTTGCAGGGCCCACATGCTATTTAAACCCCCCAAGTGTCACTTAGTTTATAGCCCTCCGGCCATGGATCGCTTGGATCAAGCCAATGGTGGTGGAGACCTGTGATCCAGGCACGCCCCGATATTTCCGGGATGATCGCAGGGCGGTCCCCAAGGGTCAGGGTTTTGGCAATCCGGCCGCTAAAGCGTGATCCGATAATGGATCGGGCTTCAAAGCTTTGCCTCTGCTGCATCAGGCCGCGCGCTTGCAGCACCGCCATCCGCGCCGAAACTGCAGTGCCTGTGGGCGATCGGTCGATCTTGCCGGGCTGTATTGTCACGGCCGAGCGCGCCGAAAGGCCATCGGGCGTTTGTTCAAGAGGCCCTGCAAAAAGGCAAAACGAAATATGCGTCCAGTCGGGCAGTCCGGGGTGCTCAAACCCAAGCTGTTGATTTGCGGCTTGGGTGATTTTATTGCCCAGCCTGGCCAAATCGCGGGCTTCGCTTTCGACAATTTCAAAGCCCAACGCGGCAGCATCCACAATCACAAAGCTGTCGCCGCCAAAACCCGTATCCACGCATAGGCTGCCCAGTTCCGGCAGTTCAAGCACTGCATCAAGC
>CABZJG010000179.1 GCA_902525995.1 Paracoccaceae bacterium
GATGAAAGACAAGCCTAAAGTTGTTCTGTCCGTCAATCATGATGGAGCAACAATATGCGTTGATATCTTTCGACGGCCTGATGGGTCGTATGGTTTTGAAAAATACAGAAGAGATCCCGAAGACAACACTGGCTGGTTTGCGATAGGGCACCATGCGCATAAAATTTTTACAAATATTGATAGTGCCAAAAATGCAGCAATTCAGCAGGTAGGTTGGCTTAAAGGCTTTTCTGTGCCGACAGTCTCTAGGGGAGCATTTTGAAAACCATTTATCTCATCCGCCATGCGCAATCGACCGGTCAGCAACCCGATGGCGACCTGACAGAACTGGGCAAGCAACAGGCGCAGGATTTAATCGCACGTCTGAGTTCCATTGGCCCTGATGGCGCATATTCAAGCCCCTATCTGAGGGCTCTAGATACAATCAGGCCCTATTGCGATAGCGCTGGCCTTGATATTCAAACCGATCTCGATCTTGCTGAGCGGCAGCTCAAGCCGTTTGATCTGTGGCTTCCCTTTGATGAATTGACCCATCACCTACGGCTCTCTTTTGAAAACGGGGACTATAAAATGGAAGAAGGCGAGTCGCTCAATGACACCCAATGCCGCGCCCTGCGCGGGCTCAGAAAAATCGCGCGAAGCGATTTTGAACGCCCGATTGTTGCTGCCCACGGCAATCTTATCGCCGCGGTGCTGGGCGCCATAGACCCGGACTTTGGGTTTGAACAATGGCGCGCCATGAAAAACCCGCATCTTTATCGTTTGTCTTTTTCAGATGATGCGCCTGTACTATTTGAGGATCTGGATTGAGCTATCGCGCAGGGCCGCAATTCTTGGTATCTTGCGGTGATAGTTAAAACCTAATGGATCGCAGATGCAAACTACTTTTACCCTTCAAACCCAAGGTCCGGGGCTTTATGAATTTACTAGTGATGCGGCGCGCTGGCTGCGCGGGGTTCATCCTAGTGGCGACGGCCTGCTGACGCTGTTTATCCGCCACACCTCAGCCAGTTTGGTTGTTCAGGAAAACGCTGACCCCGAAGTGCAAACCGATCTGGCGGAATTTTTTCACCGGTTGGTGCCGCCGACGACCGATCCGTCGATGTCTTATTTGACCCACACGTATGAAGGCCCGGATGATATGCCAGCGCATATCAAAGCCGCGCTTTTGCCCAGCCATTTATCGATCCCGTTTTCGGATGGCGCGATGTGCCTTGGCACGTGGCAGGGGATCTATTTATTCGAGCATCGCAGCCGCCCGCACAGCCGTCAGGTGGTGGCCCATATAGGCTAAAAAGGGGCATTTTTCGCACCACCGCGATACTGCCGCGATACCGACGCCATACCGACATGGCGTTTTGTGAAGGGCAGGGCGGTGCTTGGCAAAAAAACCGCAAGGTTTAGTGAGTGAAATTGCCCACTACACAAATCGTAGCGGCTGTCCTATAGTGCCTGTGGATAACTTAGCGTAGCACCGAAATCTGCGCTGCCCACTATGCAAAGGATGTTCCCATGCGTTGCCCATTTTGCGGAAATGTTGACACCCAAGTGAAAGATTCCAGACCCGCAGAAGATCATGTTTCGATCCGGCGGAGGCGGTTTTGTTCAGCCTGCGGCGGGCGGTTTACCACCTATGAAAGGGTGCAACTGCGCGATTTGGTGGTGATTAAATCAAACGGCCGACGCGAGGAATTTGAGCGCGATAAACTTGAACGTTCGATCCGGATCGCGTTGCAGAAACGCCCGGTTGAGCATGAGCGGATGGAGAAAATGATTTCCGGTATCGTGCGCCGTTTGGAAAGCATGGGCGAGACAGATATTCAGTCAAACAAGATCGGCGAGATTGTAATGGAGTCGCTGGCGCGGATCGACACGGTGGCCTATGTGCGCTTTGCGAGCGTTTACAAAAACTTTCAGGCTGCCGATGATTTTGACAAATTTGTCAGTGAGTTACGGCCTAAAATTACACCAGAAGAATAGGCGGCGCAGGTGTCGCACGACCGTTTTATGGCACTGGCACTGGCTTTAGGCCGCCGCGCTCAGGGGCGCACATGGCCCAACCCCGCAGTGGGATGTGTGCTGGTGCGCGATGGTCAGGTGGTGGGGCGTGGATGGACCGCAGGTGGCGGCCGGCCGCACGCCGAACCCCAAGCCCTGCAGCAAGCGGGCAGCAAAGCGCGCGGCGCCACCGCCTATGTCACGCTTGAGCCCTGCGCCCATCATGGCAAGACCCCGCCCTGTGCACAGGCACTGATCGATGCAGGCGTCGCCGAAGTGGTCGCCGCCATTGGCGATTGCGATCCACGGGTTAACGGCGCCGGTTTCGCCATGCTGCGCGCGGCCGGAATTTCAGTGACCACAGGGGTGAGGGCGCAGGAAGCGCGCCAAGACCACGCCGGCTTCTTTTTAAGGATCACCGAACACCGACCGTTTGTCACGCTGAAGCTGGCAAATAGTTTCGACGGCCGCATCGCCACCGCCAGCGGCGAAAGCCAATGGATCACCCAAGCCCCCGCCCGCCGTGCGGTACACGCGCTCAGAGCCCGCCACGATGCGGTCATGATCGGGGGTGGCACAGCACGCCATGATGATCCAACGCTAACGGTGAGGGATCTGGGCATTACGCAT
This sequence comes from Paracoccaceae bacterium, assembly GCA_902525995.1. Classification (GTDB taxonomy): domain Bacteria; phylum Pseudomonadota; class Alphaproteobacteria; order Rhodobacterales; family Rhodobacteraceae; genus CABZJG01. The sequence continues at coordinate 2,629 of CABZJG010000179.1, forward strand.
CAACCTGTTCGGGTAGTTCTGTCCAAGAGCTTGGATCTACCCATTAACAGTGCCTTAGAGCGCAGTCTTGACAGGGCGCCTTTGTGGCTTTGCCACTCTGAGGATGTGTGTGAAAAGCGCAAAGTGCATTGGCAAAAGGCTGGTGCAGACCTGATTGAGTGCCGGCAAAAAGAAGGTGCTATCCTGCTCGAAGATGCGCTTGAGAAACTGGCACATCGGGGGTTAACGCGAATTTTTTGTGAGGGTGGAGGTATGCTTGCAGCCTCACTTGTAAAAGCAGATATGGTGGATGAGCTTGTGGGCTTTCAAGCCGGAGTGATTTTAGGCGCTGAGGGCCAACCCTCTGTTGGGCCACTTGGGCTCAAGCATTTGCAAGATGCACACCGTTATGGATTGCTTAAAACCACTACCGTTGGTTCGGATGTCATGAACCTATGGCGCCGCAAAGACGCGCAGCCATAGATAAAAATTAGCGCCAAAAAGGGTGGGGAGTGGCCAAGAGGCCTTGTAGTTTTGCAAGTACACGAGTGGCGGTCGGGCGCGGTGCAACTTGGCTTTCAGAAAGGCGATCAACCACAACTTCCACTGGGCAGGCTTGCTTTGTGACCGGATCGAAATAACGCGGATAAGCAATGAGTGCGGCATAAATTAAACTATATAAATCAATGCGCTGAGTGCGCCGCGCGGGTATAGACGCCATATCTGTAGTTAGACCCCATCCGGCATAAAAAGGAATGCCGTAAGTGGTGACTTTGACCCCCCGAAGCAACGCTTCAAAGCCTGTCAAAGAGGTTATCGTATGGACTTCTGCTACTTTCGACAAAAGATATGCAATATCGGCATCTTTAGCCAAGATATCTGCATATAGCAAAGCGTCCTCTGTGGGTATGTACCCCTTTCGCAACTGCGCTTCGACATCAGGGTGGGGTTTATAGATTATAATATCGTTTGGGTTATTGCTTCGAACCAGTCGGAGCAAATCTAAATTGGTTTGGATATGATGGGAGCCATTTAGTACCGAGGCATCATCCTCAACTTGACCCGGAACTAAAATCAGCTTGCC
>CABZJG010000180.1 GCA_902525995.1 Paracoccaceae bacterium
CGTTATCCGTCATTTCCTCGGCCCGAAGTTGACCGCTTCCGTTGTATGCGTTCTATGAATGACAGATTTCTCGTGCTAAGGTCAGCACACGGTAAAAAAAAGTTGCTTTGTTAATTTCAGCTAGAGAATTTTTTAATCACATAACCAAATATTTGACACTTTCTTATGAAAACCTATCACCAAGACGGCAACCACAGAAAAAGCGCTTTTTCCGGATTGCAGAAGGATTATGAAGCTGCGCGGCCACAGTATCCTCTAGCCGCGTTGGAGCTTATAAAGCAGCATTGCCAGTCACCAAGCCTGATTTGTGATATCGGTTGCGGCACGGGAAAATTGACACGGCAACTTGGCGCATTGTTTCCCAATACCGAAATTCTAGGATTTATATCAACGCAGACATGGTTTCCACCGCTAAAAATGCGGGTGGCGCTGGAATACGCTATGCAGTTTCCCCTGCCGAAGACCTTCCTATTGCTGGGGATAGCGCGGACATCATAACTGTCGCACAAGCGGTACATTGGTTTGACCGGCCTGCCTTTTTTAGGGAAGCCTTGCGGGTTTTATCCGCAAGCGGCGTGCTTTTCCTGATCGAAAACAATCGCGACTGGAAACGCAGTGCATTTCTTGCCGCCTATGAGGATTTACTTGAAGAGCTGTCGCCAAATTACTCACGGCACTATCGAGGCTTTGATGGCGCGGGTGAGGCCAAACAGGCCGGATTTCGTCATGTGACAACGAAGCTCTATCCTTGGGTGCGAAAAATATCGCCCAAGGGTTTTGCACAAATGGCCCAATCTTCAACCCGCTATCAAGCTGCTCTTAAAGCCAACCCAGAGGCGACAGAGGCTGCGCTCAATGCGCTGCTTTCCGCATCCGGTGATGCCGATGGTCAGATCACTGTAGAGTATGAGACAAAAATTATTGCAGCAGCTTTGTGATCCAAACCTAAAATAGTTTTGATCACATCAGCTTTCGTGCCAACCGGTTCTGCTCGGCAATCACAGCTGGCAGGTCAAGCTTTGCAAAGGCATGATCGCGGATAATCTGTTGTCCTTCCACAAAGAGATGTTTCACCGTCATTGGGCCGGCAAGCAAAAGCGCGGCCGGGTCCTAACTTCCGGCAGACTCGAGGCCTGAGACATCCCATATGGCCAGATCGGCGCGTTTGCCTGGTGCAAGCCTACCGCATTCGGGCCGGCCCAAAATATCGGCCCCGCCCCGGGTGGCGAGTTCTAATGCTTCACGCGCCGACATGGCATCTGCCCCAAAAGCAACACGCTGCAACAACATGGCTTGGCGCGCTTCAAGAATTAAATTGCTACTGTCATTGCTGGCCGATCCGTCAACGCCCAAACCAACAGGCACCCCGCGATCTCGCATCTGCCGGATCGGCGCAATGCCTGATCCCAATCGGCAATTTGAGCAAGGACAATGGGCCACGCCGGTTTTGGTTTCTGCAAAAAGCGCCTGCTCTGAAGCGTCAAGTTTGACACAATGCGCGTGCCAGACATCTGGGCCAACCCAGCCCAGATCCTGTGCATATTGCCCCGGGCGGCAACCAAATTTTTCCAATTAGCAATCAATATCTTCTTGGTTTTCGGCCAGATGCGTATGCAGATGAACCGATTTATCACGCGCCAAAAGCGCCGCTTCACGCATCAAATCGCGGCTGACCGAAAATGGCGAACACGGTGCGATACCAACCCGAATAAGCGCTGAGGGATCGCGGTCATGAAAGCGGTCAATCACGCGGATGCAGTCTTTTAGGATGTCATCTTCTTTCTCAACCAGATCATCAGGCGGCAAACCACCATCGCTTTCACCAATACTCATGGAACCGCGGGTGGCAAAAAGCCGGATACCAACCTGATGCGCGGCCTCAATGGTATCATCAAGCCGCGCGCCGTTGGGATAAAGATAAAGGTGATCCGAACTAAGCGTACAGCCAGATAGGGCCAATTCAGCCAAACCCACCATCGCAGATACGCGCATTTCATCCGGACCAAACCGCGCCCAGATCGGATAGAGCGTTTGCAGCCATCCAAAAAGCAAAGCGTCCTGCGCCTCAGGCACGGCGCGGGTGAGGGTTTGATAGAGGTGGTGGTGCGTGTTTACCAACCCCGGCGTGACCACACAGCCGCACGCGTCAACAAGTTCAGCCGCTGGGCTTTGAGATGTTAGGTTGTGACCCAACTCGATAATTTCACCGCCCCGTATGCGGATGTCAGCGCCGCGCAACTCTTGGCGCTGGTCATCCATCGTCAGGATATGATCGGCATTTTGAATAATGAGGTCTTGCATTTTATTCGGCTGCAACCGCATAGGGCGCAAGCAAGGGAAGGACTTCATCAAGCAGCTGTTGATTGGCGCAAGCCACCACCTGACCGCCAAGATGCGCAGGGCCGCCCTGCCAATTTGTCACCACTCCTCCCGCCGCCTCAACCACCGCGATCGGTGCCTGAATATCATAGGCGTTCAGACCCGCTTCGATCACCAAATCAATCTGCCCAGCGGCCAGCAAGGCATAGGCGTAGCAATCAGCTCCATACCGCACCAAATTGGCACGATCAGCCACAGCGCGAAACCCTTGGTAATCCACTTTTGTGCCAACCTCAGGATATGTTGAAAACAGTGTTGCTTGATCCAAACGATAAGCGGAGCGCGTCGCCAGTGTATTTTTGCCCAAAGGGCCATTATAATAAGCTTGGCCAAATCCACCGACAAACCGCTCGCCAATATAGGGCTGATCTATGATACCTAAAAGCGGACCGGACGGATCAGACAAGGCGATTAAGACCCCCCATGTGGGAGTGCCGCTGATAAATCCGCGCGTGCCATCAATAGGATCAAGAACCCAACTTAACCCCGACACGCCAGACGAGCGGCCGAACTCTTCTCCCCAAATTCCATCTTGAGGGCGCTTGACCGCCAGAACATCGCGCATCGCCTGTTCTGCAGCCTTGTCTGCGGCAGTAACAGGATCAAAGTCTGCAGCATCCTTATTTTCCAAGGCCAGATCAGAGCCTCTGAAATAGGGCAAAATCGCCTCTTTTGCAGCCTCAGCCATTTCGTGAGCCACAGCCAATAACTTTGCTTCTTCATCTGCAGTAATTGAGGTGCACATGGTCTCTGACATGCTCATGGACGTTTTTGCCCTTTTAAAGATGCCCGCCCCATGCGCAGGCTGATTTAAGCAACGTCACTGAGAACCCGTGCAAGGTCAAACAAACGGCGCCGTTGATTTTCTGGAATTGAGTAATAGGACCGAACCAAATCCAAGGCCTCTTTATCACCCATTAAATCCGCAGGAACAGAGTCCGTTGACCCAGCAGCAGTCACTTCATTTTCAATACCCTCAAAGAAAAAATTCACCGGTACATCCATAGCTTCCGATATATCCCAAAGCCGCGATGCGCTTACCCGGTTTGCGCCTGTTTCATATTTTTGGATTTGTTGAAACTTAATGCCAACTTGCTCAGCCAGTTGCTGCTGTGTCATGCCAACCAGCCACCGGCGTTGGCGTATACGTTTACCCACGTGTAAATCGACTGGGTGCGCCATATAATATTCCTTTTTGTTCCCCTCTGAAATCTATGAGGGTGTATCATCGGGCGCTTTTGGCCCGATATCGAAAATTACTGCGTCGCGCATCCCGTCAACGCAGACAGATCATAACAGAACCACC
>CABZJG010000181.1 GCA_902525995.1 Paracoccaceae bacterium
GTCAATTTACAAGGATACCCTGCGGCAATGATATTGATTAGCTGTCCAAGCCTTGGTAGCATGGAGGCATGCGTCATACTCTACCCATAGCGCCACAGTTTTATGTAACCGCTCCGCAGCCCTGCCCCTATCTTCACGGGCGGCAGGAAAGAAAGCTGTTTACGGCGTTGCAAGGCGATGATGCTCAGCGTTTAAATGATACGCTATCCCAACAAGGGTTTCGCCGATCGCAAAATGTGCTTTACCGCCCGTCATGCGCAGATTGCTCTGCCTGCTTATCGGCGCGCATTGATCTGTCAAAATTCGAATTGAGCAAAAGCCAAAAACGGGTTTTAAAGCGCAATAGAGACTTAACGCGCAAAGCAAACTCACCTTGGGCAACAGAAGATCAATACGAACTTTTCCGTAAATATCTAAATGCACGCCACGCCACCGGGGGCATGGCGGACATGGATGTTTTCGAATTTGCGGCAATGATCGAAGAAACCCCGATACGCACTAGGGTCGTTGAATACACAATTGACAACACATTAGCGGCTGTTTCTTTGACCGATCTGATAGAAGACGGCCTGAGCATGGTCTATTCTTTTTATGACCCATTGGTGGCCAATCGTTCCATTGGCACCTATCTCATCCTAGATCATATCGCTTTGGCAAAAGAAGCGAATTTACCCTATTTATATCTTGGCTACTGGGTACCAGGGAGCAGTAAAATGGGATACAAAGCTCGTTTCTCAGGATTGGAAATTTATTTTCAAGGCAAGTGGCAAAGCTTGTCAAACCCCGCAGAGTTTAATGCAGATCTACACCCATTGAACACCGAGCCAATTGCAGAGCAGGTCGCTAACCTCATTTTACCAGATAGCAAACCTGTTCGCGGGTAACAGAAATTTATTATCGTGCCCTAGACCTATTCCCCATTATTACCTATATAAATAGTTAAGTAATAAGCAGGAAGCCCCATGAGCGAGTCCCAAACACAATTGGAAGGAACGCCTTTGATTGCGCCTTCTAGCACGGACCATCCACTTTATGAATCCGTCGTCGAGGCTTGTCGGACGGTTTATGACCCGGAAATTCCTGTCAATATTTATGATCTTGGTCTGATTTATACCGTTGAAATAAATGAAGAAAACGAAGTGCATATCAAAATGTCACTTACCGCCCCTGGGTGTCCGGTTGCAGGCGAAATGCCGGGCTGGGTGGGCGAAGCCATAGAACCCCTTGCCGGCGTAAAGCAGGTTGATGTGGATCTTATTTGGGAACCGCCTTGGGGCATGGATATGATGAGCGATGAAGCCCGCCTTGAGCTAGGCTTTATGTAACCACACCAGCGAAAGCAGGACTGATGTTTGGTGACGCAAAAACAAAAAATGCTGTAACTTTAAGCCTTCGGGCTCAAGAACACATTGAAAAGCTGATGCAGGAAAACGGCCACCTTGGATTGCGCCTTGGGGTGAAAAAGGGCGGCTGTGCAGGTATGGAATATACCCTAGACTATGTTGACACCGCTGATCCTCATGATGAGGTTGTAGTGCAAGGCCAGGCAAGGGTCATGATTGCACCAATGGCGCAAATGTTTCTGTTTGGAACCGAAATTGATTACGAAACTTCGCTGTTGGAGTCTGGTTTTAAATTCAACAACCCGAACGTGACCGAAGCCTGCGGGTGCGGAGAGTCGATTAAATTCGAAGGTATGTAATCATTTGCTCTGCAAATGAACATAGGTTTCATTATATCTTCGGCTGAGATGTTCACCAGCCAGAAGTATCTGGTCCTGCCCTGCCGGGGCGACATTGGTGTCGTAATTAGGATTTAAGAACATTGGGATCGAAATGCGCTCGTTGTTGTTGCCGCGCACGCGGTGCATCGTTGCCTTGATGTCCCCATCCGTCCACATTTCAAGCATTTCGCCAAAATTGATCACAAATTCCCCTGGGGAAACCGTCAGCGACTGCCAAGAACCATCAGGCAACTGAATTTCCAAACCGGGCTGGCCATCAGTTGCCAAAAGCGTCAAACATCCGTAATCTGAATGTGCTGCAATCCCAAAATCAAGAGCGCCAGCGCTCGCAGGCCTAGGAGGATAATAATTGCCCCTTAAAAGCGCCATTGGTTTGCTAAGCTTATCGTCAAAATAGGCTGCATCGCGCCCGGTTGCGGCTGCAATTGCTCTTAGGACAACCATACCGATACTTAGGGATTTTTTAAAATAGCTTTGAACTTTAGGCGCAAAATCAACAGGCTGATCAGGCCATCTGTTGGCGGCATAGACAGATAGTCCTGCCATAGGATCGTGGGCTGGCAATTCCAAGCCGCAATCAAATACTTCTTTGTAATCTGGGTTGGCTTTTGGATTGACTTGTTCGGATTTGCTTGGGCCCCAGCCTCTATTCGATCCTGTGCGGACCATACTAACGACCTGTTTTTGAGCGTCGCCCTGTGAAAAGAAACGGCGATAGCTCTCAATCACCTCAGTGACGTCATGAGCGTTCATTTGCGTGCCCGTAACGACCAAAAAACCTAGCTCATGCGCAGCCCACTTAAGGCGCTCTAGCGCATCATCCTCTAAATTTTCCAGTGAGCCCGCATCCAACCTTGGTATCATTCTTCCATTCCTTGCTCATCGCGGGGATTTTTACTACAGAAGGCGGGGAATGTAAAAAATATATGAGGCAAAAAATGAGAAAATTTGTGGCTGGAAATTGGAAAATGAATGGTCTTCGGGATTCGCTTGAAAACATTGCAGAATTGGCCACCGCGCATGCAAGGGCACGCATTGATATAATGATTTGCCCACCGGCCACTTTATTGTCGAAAGCCTGTGAAATTAATGGATCTTTGAAAATTGGAGCTCAAGATTGCCATTCGGCGGAAAAGGGCGCGCACACGGGGGATATTGCCGCCCAAATGATCGCAGATTGTGGTGCAACAGCCGTCATTTTGGGCCATTCGGAGCGAAGAGAAAACCATAGCGAAACAGATGCTATGGTGCGTGATAAAACCATTGCAGCACAAAGTGCAGGCTTAACCGCCGTTGTTTGTATTGGAGAAACCCTTGAACAGCGGGAAAAAGGAGAAACGCTCAACATTTTAAAAACCCAATTGGAAGCCTCCATTCCGGATGAGGTTGATCCTGATCTTTTGGTTGTCGCATATGAGCCAGTTTGGGCAATTGGCACTGGGAAAATTCCCACACGGGAACAAATCGCTGAAGCGCATGCATTCTGCCGCAGCACATTACTCGAAAGGTTGGGCTCTTCTGCCAATAATGTGCCTTTGCTCTATGGAGGATCTGTAAAAGCAAGTAACGCAGATGAAATTTTCGCGCTTCAAAATGTCGATGGCGCGTTGGTTGGTGGTGCCAGTTTGTCACCAACGGATTTTTCACCGATAATACATGCACTAGAAGCAACCGTTTGATTTCATATTTCGCCCCAGTAACTCCCCTATCTCCATTTTGGATTTCAAATGTCACAAAAGCGCTAATGCAAGCGCGCGCCAGAGGCTATTATTTCATGCATTTGGCCAACTCATGTCTGTAAATTTGACCGGATATACGAATTGACTTTAGCCTAAAACCCTCTAAGGGATTAAAATTCTTTAATTTTATAGGGTTTTAGGTATCCTAACCACCAGTTCTGAGTTCGAAATGGTGGGGATTGAT
>CABZJG010000182.1 GCA_902525995.1 Paracoccaceae bacterium
GGATAGATGCTCTCTACAGTTCGGCAGCTAAATCATTTTTTTGCATTAATCTTTTATCCTAGTGTTTGGATTTCATCTTTTTCAAAGATTATGGTTAGTCCGATGCACTCCACTGCAAGAATATTTATTCAGCTCTGAAGGCTCACACAGCAGAATTCTAAGAAGATTTAAAAAGAAAATCGCTTGATTAATATTTGGAATAAAAATTTATTATCTAACACATTGCAAAGCTGAGGTTTAGGCGGCTATAGTCTTTAGGCTGAATGAAGTCTAATCAAGGGCATCCAACTAAATGCCTAAACTGCCTTATCTCTTTGTATTTTTTGCGTTTCTGACAACTGCTCTGTCTTCGCAGTCTTTGCCTTTAGATAATTCAGTGACCTTGCTTGCGGACAAGATAAAAATCACTGAGGATAATATCTTGATTGCAGAAGGCAATGTTGAAGCCCGTCGCGGCAATCAGCTTTTAAAGGCTACAAAGCTGATTTTTGATGATAAGACCGAGGAAATTTATGTTGAAAATGTAACTATTTTTCTTGAGGGTCAGAGTACTAAAATTTTAGGTAGTGACGGACAACTTGGACTTGAGACGCGTGCGGGTCTCATTCAAGCCGCGAATATTTTGGTTGATGAAAAGCTAAAAATTTCTGCCAGCGAAGTTTTTATGGACGGCGGTGAAGTCGATCGGGCTAATAATATTTGGCGGGTTACAACCTGCAAAGAGTGCGAAGCCAAGCAACCTCTGTGGCATTTTTCTGCACGAAGCGCGGACCGCAACGCTGATCGAAGTGAAATTATGTATAAGAATGTTGTTTTAAAGGTAAAAGGCGTTCCGGTGGCCTTTACGCCATACCTAAGATTGCCCGATCCCAGAATAAGTCGAGCTAGGGGCTTCCTCATGCCATCGTTAGAGGTGTCTTCAAGGTTAGGTACAGGTGTACGCATACCTTACTTTGTTCCCATAAAAGACGATAAAGATCTCTTGCTCACGCCCCTTTTGTCTACAGAAACAAATACGTTAGAGTATCGCTACAGGCAAGCTTTTGAAAACGGAAATCTAACAGTCAGCGGGGCCGTTTCAAAAGATACAATTCATCCAAATGAGTTAAGATATTTCATTAAAGCCGACGGCTCTTTCGTTTCGGCCAGTGGATACCATATCAATTTTCAGACGGGTAAGGTTTCAGATGATGGTTACTTAGGAGACTATGGATATTTCTCGGAAGACAAATTTGAAACACGCGTCACTTTGGAAAAGGAAGAATTTGATGGAAAGGGAAATCTAAAGCAATCGGTCAAATTGGTTCGTAATGATTTTTTTGACAATACGACAGAAACGGAAGTTACCGGATCTGTAGGTTACTCTAGGCCCATCGCGCAAAACCTTTTGCCCGGACAGGTTTTAGGATCTTTGGACTTTACAACAAGTTCATCAAAAGCGAGGGACGAGCAAGTTACACCCTTTTCCAGCGAAGCAACTGCAAAAGTGAGCCATAGCTATGCAAAGCAGATCGGCAAAAGATTAGAAATCTCGACTGTAGCCGAAACTGAACTAAATATCTCACTTGATCCTGAAAATGAAAGCCCCAACGATCCACAATCCCAGATGAAGAACAAAGTCGGCTTTGTTGCTAAGTTACCTTTTAGCAATACAGGAAATACAATCTCACAAACTTTCGAACCCGTTTTCACATTGAGCTATGGAAATCAAACTACGGATGATGCCTTTGAACTTTTCCGCTCCAGTAGCGTAGTGAACATCGGTGAACTTCATAGACCCACAGAAGACAGGCCATCGGGAATAAGTGACTTCTCAGAAGAATGGGAAGGGTATGGGGCAGGCTTAGGTCTCAATTATTCGGCATACTGGGATAGCGTCTACACGATAAAAGTGTCTACTGGCGCGCCGATCGTGTCGAACCCGGCAGACAAATCCGATTTGGGCAATGGTTTTCCTGACTCCAGTATCGCGTATGTTCTAGGCGGAGCGTTTTCAACACCAGAATTGATGAGCTTTGACTCTAAGGGTCTTTTCTCATCAAAAGGGGAATTAGTGAATGCGCAATCAAACCTAGGGTTGAGTTTTTCCTTTGGGGATAATTGGTTGGCAAGTGCAACCACTAGATACGACCGTTTGAGCGATCATCAAATAACTAGCGAATTAAACATTTCTACGGCAATAAGGGATTGGAAAATTTCTGGTAAACAGAGCTATTTGGATGGCCAAAGAGATGTTTTCGAGGCTTCTGCAGTTTACGAAGACCAATGTACGCGTTTCTTAGTTGGCATCAAAAACAGGTTATCATCTATAGGAAGCTCAAGTTCTGTTCAGACGTTTTCTGTTAGTATCCAACTCAAGCGCTAGTAGAAGATTGTCCTTTCAATTCCAAACCTTATTGTGGCACCTTAGTTTTGCTCATTGTAAATTATGCTGCCTCTGTTTCGCGGGCCCTAAAAGCATGACGCACCAAAACGGTCGCCATGCCTAGGAAACCGCCAAGAACAATTGATAGCGCAAGAATTAATGTTGGCCTTTTTTCATAAGCAAACTGAATTTGAACTGTATTGTATTCTACAGCTTTAAAAACCTTGTCCTCGTTTAATGGGGTTTGTTCAAGGGCATCTCTGGCAAGTTTGGCAGTTCTATCTTGTTCAATCAAAGATATGGCTGAGTTAATTCTCTTAAGATCGGGCAGATGAGATTCATTTAGCTTACGCTTCTTCAATATAGCTATTTCAGCTTCAAGAGCCTGGCGACCTTTAAAGTAAGTTTCAGTGTTACCAAAGGCATGGTTGGTAAATCCTTTTTCGAAAGCATTTTCGATGCCTAAAGCTTTCGCAATTTCTAGATGCTCTTTCAGTCTATCAATTTCTTGCTGAATGTTTTTTGAGAAGTTAGCTATTGCGAAGGATTCCTCAACGGATAGTTCCTCTAAAATGAATTTTATTCGTGCAGAATACTCTGATGTTTGCGTTTGGAAATCATCTCTAACAGATTTTTTAGTTTTGATGCCCGCAGCCTGCAGAGTATTCTTAACTATTTGCTGCGCCAAAGCTTCATCTTTACCCTGAAAAGTGATGACGATCATCCCGTCTTTGCCAAACGATGTTTTGAAACTTCTTGATGCATCTTCAAAAGAATTCCGATAATCCTGCTCGCTTTGGTTTCCGCTCAAGTTTTTGGGCGCGGATCCCAAAATTTCCCGGAGGGAATAGTTTGCAAGTACTGTATAAAATGCGTTTGCAAGATATAACTCGGTAACTTCAAAAAAGGGCGGCTCGTCTGAATTATAGGTGGGAATAAAACTTCCAGTTCTTGCTGTGTTTTCAAGATCAGCGGCAATAATTGAATTGAGTGCGGAATAGTCATTAATGTCGTTAGCTGATAAAGGCACAATATTTAATCTAGCCTCGAACTTATTGGGTGTCAGTGTGATATACGCAAACCCGAGCACTGCGGCCAGCAGGGTTGCACCTAGTATCAACCACTTTCCTTCCCAAAGGGTCAAAAAAAGTTCAAATAAGTCTATTTCATCGTCGGAACGTAATTGTTTTTCTGACACTCTTAAATCTTTCTTTTAAATCGTGTTGTGATAAGCTCAGCGCGATATTTGTTTCAGACAAGATATATCCTGACTAGAAAAATGCCAATTGCAAAATGGTACC
>CABZJG010000183.1 GCA_902525995.1 Paracoccaceae bacterium
TATTGGTTGGAAAGCTCAGGCCCGGTTGTGCAAACGCTACCGTGATCTCAGCCGGACAGGCAAACCGCAGCCGCGTGTTTTGGCGGCTATCGCACGGGAACTGGCTGGATTCATCTGGGATATCGCGCGGAAAACGCCGTTGCCTGCCTGAACTGCCGACCAGCCTGCCTGTGCAGTACGCTGGAGATGGCGGCCAATGATGGGGAAATCCTCGGCGCACGTTGGGACAGATATCCGTGCTTAGAGAGAGGCAATCCTGCGTCGTATTTGGAAAGGCGGTATCCAATCCGCGGATGAGAGCATGACAACACTCGGTTCGGCCCACCGTCTCCAGCGCCTGTACAGGCTACAAACTTTGACCATTCCGCGCCAGCGGGATAGTCTCAACGTGTCGAGAAGATCAAAAACGCTCATAAGAGCGTGTCATTCTGCCCCCAACCTGAAGAGACCCCAAGTACAATGGTTGCACGACAGCATCAATGACAGAGATGGCAATATTCTTCGCTACTTTAACCCCGGTCTTGACCAAAGGGTGTTCGTTGAAGCCTGTGATCTTAACGATAACGTTGTATGGAAATCATCAGAATGGGCATGTGCAGAAATTTACCAGAATTTTAAATATCATTATAAAGAGGTCTGATGCCGGAGAGTGCAGAATCCTACGCTCATAAGAACGTACTATCCTGCACTCAGCCGGAATCTACCCCAAATAGGACGGTAATCAGCCCCCATTAAGGTTTGGTCGTTTCAGAGCGACCATATTCGCGCCCGAGAAGCTCAACAGCATATTCCAAGGTTTCGCCTAAGCCCCAGCCTTGTGCATCCGCTAAAGCATAATAGGCTTCGATGGTCTCTGGCTTGGCTTTGAGGTTAAGCTGAGCATTTCGTCCAGTACGCCGCCGCCGCACGACACTCCCCCCTGCCCTATTCTGATTTGTTGGCGTCTCAGTTGAAGCGGTACCAGGTTCACGGCTGTTGAATCCAGAGGCTTTAGCTATGAGCGCTGCCTCCTCTGGCGCTGCGCGCTTGGTTGAAGCTTTCGGGTCAGGCGGTTTCCAGTCAGCCGGATCAAAGTCGCCCAGAGGATCATTAAAGCCGAGATCGGCGCGTTCCTTGGCCATTCTATACCTCCTTCCCTACTACTTCTTTTTCTTGCAGTGTGGTTATAACGTCACCAGCAAACTCACGAGCATTCTGTATGGCTCGTTCGAGGTTACTTACTTGTGATGTGTCGAGATCACTTAGAAGGCCGCCATAGTCAAAGATATCACGGTATGCGGCACGTTCTACGATTGAGGAAGTAAGTACCTTGATCCCAGCATTGCTGAGTTGATCACGAACATTCCTAAGCGAACGAGACGTTACAGCGGCACTGGTGCGCGTCAGCAGAACACTATGGGGAATTTTGCGACGCGCCATGCGTGCTTGGTTGCGTATGAGCTTGATAGTTTTAGCTGCGCCCTTTGCGTCCATCGATGCCCCCTGTGTCGGTATCAGAACCAAATCCGACATACCAATCGCATTTGCTACCATAAGGCTTGCGGTCCCCTCCAGATCAACAATAACAAATTGTGCCTTGGAAGCAGCCGCCTCCATCAAATCCACGATCGAATCTTCTGAAACGTCCGAATATATAGTAAGATTATCAGGTTTACCCGGCAGCTCAGCCCATCCAGAAATCCATTTCTCGGGATCAGCATCAATTATCGCAACACGAGCGCCCTTGGTTGTGAGCTCTGAGGCTAGCAATAATGCAGAAGTGGTCTTACCTGCTCCCCCCTTTGGATTAGCGAATGAGATGGTCGGCATGTATGTCCCCAGTAGATAATTTATGAGTAAACGGATCTTATCTAGAATAATAGCTGATAGCTACCAGCTATGCAAGACATACTAGCTAGCTATCTAGTAGCTACTTATTAGCTATCGGTTTGCTACTAGCTAGCTTAATTATATCTTTTCAAAGACGTGGTTTTCGCGAATTGGTTTTTAACTAACTATCGGATTCAACCTCTATCAGACCGCGTACCTTCCATAGCTTCAGCTGAATGGCCGCGCCAAAAGATCAGCATATGCTTGATGTTGTTTTGTCCGCATCTTGAACATCGGAGCTTTGGCTTTACGAAACCAATGGTATCTTTTCTGCTAAATTTTGTGAGCAATGTGGATACGGGGATTTCACTTTTGTTGCCGCAGCCACATTCAACAAACAACGTATGCTGATCAATGGTGCCAAGTCTGGTTCCTTTTTGGCTAAGCTTTGGCAGCATTGACAAGTTTTCTCACCGATACCGGTCAATCCACTGTGACATTGTTTGTCTGTCTTTAAAACAGATGTCTGGAACGGACATCTGTTTGCGCCTGGCAATGCGTTCTGCGAATTGCACCTGCTTGGAAGAGGGCAGGGGGCTTAAAGCTGAATTACCCCGCTGTAGTACGTTGACGTTTTGATCAATCCAGTTTGAGAGGTCTCTGCGGTTTTGTAAAACATTCCAGGGAAGCAAAATACCACTGCGCTGCGCAATCTTTTGAGCAAAGCGAACTTGCTTTTCTGTTGGCAGTGCATTCGAGGATGGTTTTGGGGCAGAAACCTCAGATTGATCAGGCAATCCGCCGAGGGCTTCAATGGCACTATCATCGCTAAGTAAATCAAGAGATGTCGTCATATTCTCAACTCCGTTCCTTGTGAGAACATAATAGCAACATTGTGAAGTCTAATCAAGAAAAATTACTCCCGAAATAGCAAAAAAGATGCTTCATAGTGTGGTTGGCGAATTTAAAATAACAACATGTAGTGTTTGTAATGCCGTTCAAAGTGAAAAGGGCCTTTTGGGTTTTTCGTCTTTAAAATTTTAGGAAAGGAAGACGAAATGGACGAGAATTCAAACACAGTTGTGCCAGCGGCAAAAATTGATTGGGTCGAAATCGAAAAGTGGGCCAAAATAAGGGAGGAAGAGCGCAAAGCTGAAAACAAAGTGGCGCGCGCAAACTTTCTCAAAGAATTGCGCGCAATAGGCGCTGATGAGCTGGTGAGTTCCTATGATGGCTATGGAGATCAGGGAAATATTGAAGATCTAGGGGTGTTCAAAGAAGTGAAGGACTACCGGCTGGTGCCGGTAGTCCTTCACTCCTAGTTTATGACAGTTCTGATATTGATCTCAATCAGTTATTACGAATGACGTCGAAGGTTTTGGAACCAGTTTCTACATTGATGCAGGACAGCACCTGTCCAGTTTGAAGTGCCCTTCCTCCTGCATCGCCCAATCTATACCTAGCTGGAGAAACTCGACATAAAGAACTGGCCCCTGAACCGGCACGAAAATCATATTCTATCTTATTATTATTTCTTACACCGTTATAAATTTCCGTTCGGGAAAAATCTGATCTGCATTCTGGCTGAAGCTGAAACCGATCATCCTTTACTATGTAATCAAGAAGGTTCCAGTCTCTTCCGCGATACATTGTCCGAAGAAGCGAATCTTGATCTTGCCGAAAAAAGTCTCCACTATAAGAACGACCATTTTGTGATGCTCCTGTTTCATAATATTCTTGTACGATTTCTGAAACGGCACATTCATCGCGCTCAACATCAAGCGCCCATGTTTGCTTGGGGGCTTGGCGTTCTTTGTGCAATGGATCGTCAGTTGGATCTTCCGCGC
>CABZJG010000184.1 GCA_902525995.1 Paracoccaceae bacterium
CCACCAAATCATCTTGATCTGATCCCCTCTGCGGCCACGGAACAAAAACAGATGCCCCGAGTAAGGATCACCCGCCAGAACCTGCTCCGTTTGGGCTGCAAGGCCATTAAACCCGCGCCGCATATCCGTCACGCCCGCACCAAGCCAGATCTTCGCATCCGACAGTATAGGGATCATGCTGCCAGACCCCGCGCCAGTTCCAACACAAAACCAGCATCAACATCATCGCTCACGCTCAGCTTGCGCCCATTCTCCAACGTAATCTCAATCTGCGCAGCAGGGGCCAACTTGCCATCCGGCTGCACTGATGCCGCATGGCGAACCTCGTCTGCAATCTCGATCGGTATGAACCCGGAAACTTCCGACCCGTCAGGCTGAAAACGCGCATCGCTGCGCCAAGAATAAATACGGCTCGTCGATACGCCATGTCTTCGAGACACTTTCAGAACACTGGCGCCCTCGCAAAGACTCTCAGCAACCAACTGACGCTTGAAACCAACCGTGTATTTAGAACCACGCAACCGCCCACGCTTACCCATTAGAAAAACCCTCATCTTGCGCCAGCAACAGCGCCAGCCATGCGCAATTCTCGCACCTAACATCACGCCAAAATAGAGGGGGTTCCCTTGATGCTTACTTTCCAGTTGTGGCTCATTGATATTTACCCCCAGCGTTGGCGTGCTGAGCACGCAGGCTGAAAATAAGATAGGGCTAAGTGCTATTACAATTGGGGCAGCAACGCTGTGCATTTTATAATCCTTAAATCAATATACATTGTTTATGTGCCTGCAACGCGGTTGCCTATCTTTTTTTCAACCGGAGCCAATAATTGATCAAGCAGGGGTGATATATCCTCGATTTTTTCGGCAATCACATGTGTAACACCATCCGCGCGCTGCAATCGGCCGGTCACGCGCATCAGCCGTGCAGATATCACGGCCCGCCGATAGCGTTCAGAAACCTTGCGCCAAACCACAATGTTAACGGTTCCGGTTTCATCCTCGAGCGTGATAAAAATAACCCCCTTGGCGGTGCCCGGCCGCTGGCGCAGAATTACAAGTCCTGCAACGCATACGCGTGCATGCGCAGGCGGCTGGTGCAGATGGGTAGCGCAGCAGGCTGACGGTGGTTTCGGCCATTGAGAATGAGCAGTCTTTCGCGTGAGAACAAAGATGGAACAAAATAATTTTGTCGCAAGGGGATATTTTGAGGGTCGCAAAAAGGCTGGCGCATCCTAAATACAAAAGATAATAAAGTTAAAACCAGTTTTGAACGAGATCCGCAGCATGGCAAAAATTACCTATATTGAGCACAATGGCACCGAGCATCAGGTCGACGTCGCAAATGGATTGACGGTTATGGAAGGCGCGCGGGACAATAATATCCCCGGAATAGAGGCCGACTGCGGCGGCGCCTGTGCCTGTTCAACCTGCCATGTCTATGTGCACCCAGACTGGGCTGACAAACTGCCGCCAATGGATGATATGGAAGAGGACATGCTGGATTTCGCCTATGAGCCAGATCTGGCGCGCTCACGCCTGACCTGCCAGCTCAAAGTCACCGATGCCATTGATGGTCTCGTGGTGCAGATGCCCGAGAAACAAATATAAGCCGCGTTCAAACCGGCTTAGCTGCCGCCGTCTTCCATGGCTTCCAGCTCATCAATCATCGCTGAGATCATCGACAGGCCCTTATCCCAGAATTTTGGATCACCGGCATTCAGTCCGAACGGGGCAAGCAGGTCTTTGTGATGCTGCGAGCCGCCGGCTTTGAGCATTTCAAAATACTTTTCCTGGAACCCTTCTGGGCTGTCTTGATAGACCGCATAAAGCGCATTGACCAAGCCATCACCGAAGGCATAGGCGTAGACATAAAACGGTGAATGCACGAAATGCGGAATATAGGCCCAAAAGGTGTCATAGCCGGGCATGAATTCAAATGCTGGCCCTAGGCTTTCCCCTTGCACGCTCATCCAGAGCGCATTGATATCTTCTTGGGTTAGCTCGCCCGATTTGCGCGCTGCGTGCAATTTGCATTCAAAATCGTAAAATGCAATCTGGCGCACCACGGTGTTGATCATGTCCTCGACTTTTCCAGCAAGCAGAACTTTGCGCTCATTTTGATCTTTGGCATTGTCCAAAAGCTTGCGAAAGGTCAGCATTTCACCAAAGATACTGGCGGTTTCGGCCAAGGTGAGCGGTGTCGAGGACAGCATTTCGCCCTGGCTTGCGGCCAACCGCTGGTGCACCCCATGACCCAGCTCATGGGCGAGCGTCATGACATCACGCGGTTTGCCAAGATAATTCAGCATCACATAGGGATGCACATCAGTGACGGTGGGATGGGCAAAGGCGCCCGGCGCTTTGCCGGGTTTTACCGGCGCATCAATCCAGCCTTGGGTAAAAAACGGCTCGGCCAGATCGGCCATGCGTGGATCAAAGCCGGCGTAGGCGTCCATCACCGTACTGCGGGCTTCATCCCAGCCGACAATACGGTCGCTTTCCATCGGCAGCGGAGCATTGCGGTCCCAAACCTGCAGTTTATCCAGCCCCAGCCATTTGCGCTTGAGCTCATAATAGCGGTGGCTGAGTTTTGGATAGGCTGCCACAACCGCATTGCGCAGTGCCTCGACCACTTCAGGTTCCACATCATTGGACAGGTGCCGCCCGGTTTGCGGGCTTGGCATGGCGCGCCAGCGGTCGATAATGTCTTTTTCTTTCGCCAGCGTGTTGTGCAATCGGCTGTAGACCTTCAAATTGGCTTGAAACACGGCGGCCAACTCACGTGCCGCCGCTTCGCGTTTCGCGCGGTCATAGTCAGTGAGAAAATTCAGCGCGCCTTCTATATTGTAGCTTGCGCCATCTATGGTGAACTCTAGCCCGGCGGTGGTTTCGTCAAACAGCTTTTCCCATGCATCACCCACAGCGCCAAGATCATGCAGGAACTTTTCCAGCTCATCGCTGAGCTGATAGGGCTTCATGGCGCGGATCCTTTCAAACACACGGCGATAGCGCGCAAGATCAGCGTTTTGTGCCAGCAAGCTGTCCAAATGCTCATCGTCAAGCCGGTTCAGCTCAAGAGTGAAAAACACCAAAGGAGTGCTGAAATCGGTGATTTTTACCTGCAGATCACTCATGAATTTGGTGCGCTCGCCATCTGTGGTCAGCTGATAGTAGCGCAGGCCTGCATAGGACATAATGCGGCCGCTGATCGCGTTAATTTTTTCCTGCCGCTGTACGCAGGTCAGCAGCGCCTCGGCGCCAAGCGCAGCAAGCTTGCCTTCATAGTCGGCGGCAAAGCTTTGGCATTCTTTTTCCAGCCAGGCCAGATCGCTTTTCAGCGCGGGGGCATCGGGGTCCGTGTAAAGATCGCTGAGGTCCCACTCAGGCAAACTTCCCAAATCCGTGTCGGTGGGGCCGATTGTGGCATCGGTGGCGGAAAAATTCAGCTGAAACATATTTTAACCTTTGGTTGCTTGGCTTTCAGATATGGCGAGGCGGTGGGTTTTGCAAGGCGCTAGCAAGCGCTTTGCCTGATCATGTTTGAGTATTTTTGCAAAGAAAAAGTGACCGGCTGTCAAGATCGGATCACAGGAGCAAACAAGG
>CABZJG010000185.1 GCA_902525995.1 Paracoccaceae bacterium
GTGAACCTAGCTCGTACACTACTTACCAGCGCATTCATGGCGTCCGGTGCATCTGAAGATGCCCGATCCGAGTTCAAAGTCAGTATGTATTGCCGCTGTAACGCCGGTGCGTGCTGAGCGATGAAGCCCAAACTCCGTTTCAACGTATCCGAGTCAACTTCGAAAATATTGTCGTGTACCAGAAGCCCGAAATGTCTTTCACCAGTCAACTCATTGGTTAACAGGCTGAAGTCATATATAAAGGTTTTCTCTCGTTCAACGCTATGACTTCCGTCGCTATCTATTCTCAGTGTGATATCAACGACTTGCGTTTTATCAACGGTTTCAATGTGAAATGCTGCCTGTCGATTGCCCATGACGAAATTGTGGATATCCAGAATTGTTCCTTCAAAGCTCGACTTTATCCTGTTTGCTTGATCAATATTGACTTGAAGCCGTTGCACTTCGATATCTTTTTCCAATAGCTTTTCACGCCTTTGCGAAACAGCACCGTCATGACCAGTAATAAAGCTACGTAGGTCAGCAAGCTGGTCAGCCTTTTCTTGATAGGTAGCGAATGTTTGCTTTAGCGCTTTGAGTGCGCCACCCTGATCCAAGAGACAGAGCTTTTTCTGGTACTCTTTGTCCATCACCCTGAGTGCGTCTTTAACCTCCTTCAGGCTTCGCTCAAGGCTGTTTCGGCGCTTCCGCAGAACTTCATCTTGAAACCGATAAATCTTGGCTTTGAAAGCCTTTAGCTCGTCGAAGTCTTTTGCAACCAGATCTCCCAAACCTGCCTTCAAATCATTGTAATACTCAGAAAGTTCATCAGTCGATATCTCAACTCTCTCGACTTCTATTGGTTCAAGGCGGGATAATTTATCCAGAATTATTGCTGACTGGCGACGTCGCTCAAGAATTGAGTCGTCTAGTTCCTGCATTTCAGCTTCGAGCGCGTCATAGGATGCTGTGTTTTCGAGATTTTCGATGTCCTGTTCAATAATTGAAACTTCGGCATCTAGTTCGTTTAAGTCAGCTCGAGCATCATCGATTTTCTTCTGGCGAAGAAGCATTACGCTCTTTTCATATTCTTTTACCTTTTGACGGAGATCGGAAGCCTCCTTCTGTAAAACTTTGATCTTCTTGTAAGAACTGATATTAACACCAAGAAGATAGAGATGAGGTGCATAGTCATCAGATATTTTGAGCGTAGTATCGTATCCATTGATTATCGATTTAAATTCAGATCGTTCATCTCGGAGAAGCACGCCCAACATTGATCTAAAAGAAGGGTGTGTGGCTTCACTCCCGTCAAATGAAAGGTTGCCCAAAAAAGAGTGTGCATCTTCCAGCTTGGCAAACTCAAAAAGGTCTCCATTGACCGAAATTTTTGGCCTATTTTCCTCACCGCGCTTCCTTTTAATCGTTACTTCTTGACTGCCAATCAAAAGATCAACGCAGATTTCCACATCCAATGGAACGACGTCCTCAGGGATTTTTTTGACGCGTGAGGGAGAATATTTGGAAAGCAGAGCGAAGTTCAGAAATTCTATTGCAATGGATTTGCCAACTCCGTTCGTTTTCGCACTTCCTTCGCTTGGCTCCCCAAGGATCAGGTTAACTCCCGGTAAAAAAGGGATCGTATCAAAGACGGTAGGGTCGGAGTATAGCTTCCTAATTTGTAGCATGTTTACCTGCAGATACATGCACTCCATCGAACTCAATAAGGTCGGTAACGTAGAGAAATGTCAGGGCAAAGTATATCACTTTTGGCGCGAACCATGGGCGGTCTTTAAGCTTTTCAAAAACATCAAAGAGTGAGACCCTTTGCTGGGGAGATTTCCTAACCAACTGCATGACTTCCATCCCGACCAAGGGAGGTAGCGAGCTCAAATTTTCGTTGCTTGCGAAAATGTTAGGCACTTAGCTGCACCGGGTCTGGGAAAACATGACATTTCACCATCTGATCTAACATGAAGAAGCGTACCGCACCCTCATCTGAATGCTTTTTGTACTTTTGGAGGGCCTCAACATAGAACTCAACCAACTTTTCAAGCGCTTCTTTCGGATTCCCTTCAGAAGCCATAAGTATGGCATTGCTCTTAGTTGCGAGATGTAAGCCGAGCCTACGAACACGCGCGGGACCAAGATCCCCCTGATTGATGGTCTCGGCTAGTACTGCGCCATATTCTACAAAATAAACTCCATACTGTTCCAGCAGATAGGCAGCGTGCGAACTGAAACGATGCTTGATCTTCCCTTCGGGATCAGGCTCCTTCAAAACGCCTTTGCCTGCTTCATCGTGAGTTTCGTTACTTAGGATTTCCATAAGATCGATGAATGTACCGACTTCATTCAGCGGAGTCGCAACCTCTTCAAACTTGATACCAGCTTCTACAAATGAGCGGACTTCGCTCAAGTCATCTTGAGATAGGTCGTTGGCGAGCTTGACCACATCGTCCCAATCCCAAACATCTTTTTTCAGATCAATTTCGAATTCTGGGTTCGAACTGGAGACTATGCCAGCTTGATATTTCTTCTTCTTTGTAGCGATTAAGACGACCAAACGCTTGTAGTCATTGTGCAGACCATGCTCGACAAACTTCTTCAATGTCTTAGTGATCTTTGACTTATGACCTGTCGAGGTAACCTGGATGCACATGGCCTGTTTTTTGTCACCCAAGTCAATCGCTGCCGCATTCCCTAGTTCAACATTCAGGTTCTGAAACTCACTGTTCAAGATCAAGTTCAACAGGTCCCTGAAGAAATTCTCTGAAATTACATTCAGGCTCGTCAAATTCTGAGCAACAGACATTTCAATGATGTTTCTAAGATACGCAAACCGCTGAATGATTACGTTTATGTCCTGATCTCTCTGCAAACCCATGAAAAAATTGCTCCAATAAAACAATGCGACAGTGCAACTTAGGGGTGAGAAGGTCAAGCGTTCATGAATAGCCAACTCGAAGTCGAAAGGATATTATAATGATCGTTATGGGTTCTGGCTTCCACGAACAGTGTTTTTCAGACACCCATCAATATCAAAAAAATCCGCTTTTAGGGTTAGCGTGCAATTAAATCAAATAGTTAGATCATGTTGAGGTAGGCGGGGGATTCAAGCTGCTGCCGCGTGGACCTTAAACTCTCGACACAATAGGTCAAAATTTTAATCAAAGTGCATCGTTTCCAACGTCCGCTATCGCTTGGATGTTGCCGATCGACATGCAATTGCAGCGAATGTCCTGTGTGGATGGCTCCTGCATAGCAAGACATATTTGATTAGATTTGTGCATTTGTCAGAAGCAGTCATGTGTCTGGCCTGTTTGCGCGGTTTTGACCGCTGGCCCTGATGGGTTCCGCAAACCAAGTTCCTTACAGCTTTGCGGGCTATGTTGCCCGGGACTTTCGACGGGTTGTCTTGGTTTTGGCGGCAGACTTATGCACCATCATCTCGCAGGTCTTGCTAACTCATTGTTCCCTTTCTCCTTAAGCGGTGTGCGGATTGTAAGGTTCGTTGCGAGTCAGAACCGCCCAGACGATCCGTGCGGTCTTGTTGGCCATGGCAACGGTGGCGACGCGGGCTGGTTTGCGTTCC
>CABZJG010000186.1 GCA_902525995.1 Paracoccaceae bacterium
GTTTAGCGCATAGCATGTGTTCCAGCAGCTGCAGCCAAAAGGCAAACCACCGCGGGAAAATAATCTAAGATAGAAAGCGACTGAGGGCTTGTGCCAGCGCCATTAGCGCTTTAAGAACCGTTCAAATTCAGCGGAGCGCATTTATGGGGTTCACCGACAAACACCTTTTGGGCATTGAGCCACTTTCCCCCGCCGCTATTTCCGAAATTCTTGATCTTGCCGAGAGCTATGTTGATCTGAACCGGCGACCGAACAAACATTCCGATGTGCTGGCCGGTCTCACCCAGATCAATATGTTTTTTGAAAACTCCACCCGTACCCAGGCCTCGTTTGAGCTGGCTGGTAAACGGCTGGGCGCAGATGTGATGAATATGGCCATGCAGGCCAGTTCGATCAAAAAGGGCGAAACCCTGATTGACACGGCGCTGACGCTGAATGCAATGCACCCTGATCTTTTGGTGGTGCGGCATCCGCAATCCGGCGCCGTTGATCTGCTGGCACAAAAGGTCAATTGCAGCGTTTTAAATGCCGGTGACGGACGCCATGAACACCCTACGCAGGCGCTGCTGGATGCGCTGACCATCCGCCGCGCCAAAGGCCGGCTGCATCGGTTGAGCATCGCGATTTGCGGCGATATTGCCCACAGCCGTGTAGCGCGATCGAACATTATCCTGTTGGACAAAATGGAAAACCGCATCCGGCTTATCGGGCCTCCCACCTTGATGCCTTCCGGCATCGCCGAATTTGGCTGTGAGGTTTATGAGGACATGCAGCAAGGGCTGCAGGATGTGGATGTGGTGATGATGCTGCGGCTTCAGCGCGAGCGGATGGACGGCGGGTTTATCCCCTCTGAGCGTGAATATTACCATCGCTACGGGCTGGATGCGGATAAACTGCAAGCGGCCAAAGAGGATGCCATCGTGATGCACCCCGGCCCGATGAACCGCGGGGTTGAAATTGATGGTGATATTGCCGATGACATCAACCGTTCGGTGATCCAAGATCAGGTAGAAATGGGTGTGGCGGTGCGCATGGCAGCGATGGATTTGCTGGCGCGCAATGGGCAGGCAAGCGCTGCGGAGGGCATGTCATGACCGCAGTTTTATTGCGCAATGCGCGCCTTATTGACCCCGAAGCAGGCCGTGAGACAGACGGCGGTTTGCTGATTGAAAACGGTGTGATCCAAGCGGTGGGCGCGGCTGTTGATACCAGTGCAAACGACATCAAATCCATTGACTGCGGCGGCAAGATGCTTGCCCCGGGGATCATAGATATCGGCGTGAAAGTCTGTGAGCCGGGCGAGCGCCACAAGGAATCGTTCAAATCGGCCGGTCAGGCGGCGGCTGCAGGCGGCGTGACAACCATCGTGACCCGCCCCGACACGCTGCCGGCAATTGACACGCCCGAAACGCTTGAATTTACCCGCAGGCGCGCCAATGAGGCCGCGCCTGTGAATGTGCTGACCATGGCGGCGCTAACCAAGGGGCGCGAGGGGCGCGAAATGACCGAGATCGGCTTTTTGCTCGATGCCGGCGCCGTGGGCTTTACCGATTGTGACCGGGTGATCACCGACACCAAGGTGCTTACCCGCGCATTATCATACGCGCGCTCGCTCGGGGCGCTGGTGATGGGCCATCCGCAAGATCCGGGGCTGTCCAAGGGCGCTGCGGCCACATCGGGCAAGTTTGCATCTCTGCGCGGATTGCCAGCCGTGTCCCCGATGGCCGAGCGCATGGCCATTGACCGCGACATTGCGATGATCGAGATGACCGGCGTGCGCTATCATTTTGATCAGATCACCACCGGCCGCGCTTTGCCTGCGCTGCGCCGTGCAAAAAACAATGGGCTTGACGTTACTGCGGGCACCTCGATCCATCATCTGACGCTGAATGAATTTGACGTCGCCGACTACCGGACATTTTTTAAAGTCAAACCTCCTTTGCGTTCGGAAGAGGATCGTCAGTTGATCGTTGAGGCGGTGCGCGACGGTTTAATTGATATCATTTGCTCTATGCACACCCCGCAGGACGAAGAAAGCAAGCGGCTGCCGTTTGAAGAATCTGCCTCGGGCGCGGTGGGGCTTGAAACGCTTTTGCCTGCGGCGCTGCGGCTGTATCATTCCGGTGATCTTGATCTGCCAACGCTGTTTCGCGCGCTATCGCTTAATCCGGCCAAGCGGCTTGGCCTTTCGGCAGGGCGGCTAACGCCTGAGGCGCCGGCTGATCTGGTGCTGTTTGATCCCGGCGCGCCGTTTGTGCTGGACCGCTTTAAGCTGCAGTCAAAGTCAAAAAATACCCCGTTTGACGGGGCGCGGATGCAAGGCAAGGTGCTGCGCACCTTTGTGGCCGGCAAAGAGGTATTTGGGGCATGATGCTTTTTCCTGATATAACCCGCGCGCAGGGCGCTTTGATCTTTTGGGCCATTGCTGGCTATGGGCTTGGCTCGATCCCGTTTGGCATGGTGCTGGCGCGGCTGATGGGGTTGGGCAATCTGCGCGATATTGGATCGGGCAGCATCGGGGCCACCAATGTGCTGCGCACAGGCAGCAAAACCGCCGCCGCGCTGACGCTTTTACTCGATGGCGGCAAAGGCATCCTCGCCGTTGTGCTGGCGCAGATGACCGCAGGCGAGGCTGCAGCGCAAATCGCTGCACTTTTTGCCATGCTGGGCCATTGCTATCCGGTTTGGTTGCGGTTTCGCGGCGGCAAAGGCGTGGCCACCTTGTTTGGGGTTGTGTTGGCGCTGTACTGGCCGCTGGGTGTGGCCTGCTGCGCTACTTGGCTGGTGGTGGCCGCCCTGCGGCGTATATCATCGCTTTCAGCACTGGTCGCAGTGGCCAGCTCGCCGCTTTGGTGCATGGTCTATACCCGCCCGGATATGATCGCTTTGTGTTTTGCTTTCACCGCCTTGGTGTTTTGGCGGCACCGCGAAAATATTGCTCGGCTTTGGGCAGGTACCGAACCCAAAATTGGTCAAAAGGATGCGCAAAGCGGTGAGAGCGGCGCAGGCTAAACCCCGACAGCGGCCACCTCAGCGCTAAAATACTTCTGTATTTTTTTCACTGTTGGAGCAAACAAAGGCTGTACGTCACGGTGAAGATCGGGGCCAAGCGGCCGCCAGAAAAATTCAAAAACCAAACCCTCTTCAGCCGGGCTTCCCACGGCGGTATGGCTCCAGTGATCGGGCAAGTTATGGAGTACCTTAAGAGCAAAAATATGCCAGATATGTTTTTCCAATTGTCTATCTTTATTGGCGCCGGCACCCATACGGCGATGCCAAATACCGATGGGCCGCGGCTTTAGCGCAAGGTCTAGCCCAGACTCTTCATGAAGTTCACGCAGCGCCGCCGCCGCATAGGCTTCGCCCGGCTCAACCGTTCCTTTGGGAAGTTGCACCCCGGCCAAAGGGTGGCGAAACACCAACAGTTCAGAACCTCTACCCTGGTCGCGGACCACGGCCGCTACCGCTTTATGAACCACTTTCATTATAAAATGTCCTTAATCAAGGCATACTAAAAATATTTGCCAGCCTATATCAGTACCTTCGAAAACTCGTAG
>CABZJG010000187.1 GCA_902525995.1 Paracoccaceae bacterium
ATTTGGCAGCTCGGTTTAAATGCCCCCCGTGTAAAACCCTGTTCCGGCCTAAAATCGGATCAAACCAGAGCCACGGCGATCCAATACACGGCGCGAGGTCAACTCTTTGCTTGACCGCAGAGCCAACCGGCGGCATGTGTGCGCCATGATTGTATATAAAATTTTCCGGCCGGCTGAATGGAGCGCGCTTCAGGATCACGGGCAAACACTTGGTGCACCGATAGATATCCAAGATGGGTTTGTGCATTTTTCAACAGCTGCGCAGCTGCGCGAAACGGCAGTAAAACATTTCGCAGACCAGTCCGGACTTGAGCTTTTGGCCTTTGATGGCGCAGCCATGGGGGAGGCCCTGCGGTGGGAGCCATCGCGCGGCGGCGCACTTTTCCCGCATCTTTACCGCGCGCTGTCTTTAAACGATGTGCTCTGGCATAAAGCTTTGCCGCTTGGACCCGATGGCCATCAATTTCCAGCGGATCTGACATGAAGCTGCGCGAAAGAATTGCCCAGATGGCGCTGCACCGGATGGACCCGGAAACCGCACATGGGCTTGCCATCAAAGGACTGCAATTGGGGCTGGCGCCAAAAATTGCGCCGCCCACCTCATCCCGATTGCGCACCCGCATCGGCGCGCTTGAGCTGCCAAACCCTGTTGGGCTTGCGGCAGGCTTTGATAAAAATGCACAGGCGCTTGGCGGTCTATTGTCCGCTGGATTTGGGTTTATCGAGGTCGGCGCTGCCACACCCTTGCCGCAGCCCGGCAATCCCAAGCCGCGGCTTTTCCGGCTGACCGAGGATGGCGCCGCGATCAACCGTTTTGGGTTTAACAATGAGGGTATGGAGCGCATCGCAGCGCGGCTAAAAAACCGTCCCCAAAAGGGCATCATCGGGCTGAACCTTGGCGCCAATAAAACCAGCTCTGACCGCGCGGCCGATTTTGCCAAAGTGCTGTCCTGCTGCGGCGAGCATATTGATTTTGCAACGGTCAATGTCAGCAGCCCGAACACCGAAAAGCTGCGTGATCTGCAGGGAAAAGCCGTCCTATCTGCCCTGCTTGAGGGGGTCAATGATGCGCGCGGTGCGCTGGAGCGGCCGATTCCAGTTTTTTTGAAAATCGCGCCTGACCTAAGCCGCGACGAGCTGAGCGATGTGGCCGAGGTTGCGCTGGCGCAGAATATAGCGGCGGTCATTGCCACCAACACCACCTTGTCCCGAGATGGGCTAAGCAGCCCCCACCGGGATGAAGCCGGAGGGCTTTCCGGCGCGCCGCTGTTTGAAAAATCAACCCGCGTTCTTGCCCAGCTCTCCCAACTGATGGGCCCCAAAGTGCCGTTGATTGGCGTGGGCGGCATTCGCTCGGGCGCGGATGCCTATGCAAAAATCTGTGCCGGAGCCAGCGCCGTACAACTTTATACCGGATTGGTTTATGGCGGGGTTTCCTTGGCAGCAAAGATCGCCCAAGACCTAGACGGCCTGCTTTTAAAAGATGGCTTTGCCAGTCTTGAGCAGGCTGTCGGCAGCAATCGCGAGGCCTGGCTATGAGCATTGAAATCTGGCACAATCCGCGCTGTTCGAAATCCCGACAAGCGCTGGCGCTGCTTGAGCAGCATAATATCCCAGCCAGCGTGGTGCTATATTTGAAAACGCCTCCCACACGGGTAGAATTAGAGCAAGCGCACCGCCTACTCAATCGGCCCGTGCTTGCCATGGTACGCCAGAAAGACCCTTTATTTCGCAGATTAGGGCTTAGCAAAACAAGTTCTGATAGGAGCCTGTTTGAGGCTTTAGAAAACCACCCCTCTTTGATTGAGCGGCCCATAGTGATAACCGATAAAGGCGCGGCGATCGGGCGCCCTCCTGAAGCGATATTAGAGCTTTTATAAACGCCAAGCCAGTGGCTTTAGCGGACAGCGGTTTAGAGTTGGGTTAAAGCGAAGACCGCAATGTTGAATGAGAGCGTGTTTAATGACGATTTGACGATTGGTAATTTTTATCCCTCGATCAGATTTTATTGCCCAGAGAATAACCAACTTTAGTCAATAATTACTATCATTATGACCTTTTGACAACTTGCTCCCACACGGGCACCATTTATCCACTCGGATATTAAATCTACCTTTTTTCCCTAAATAATTCGACTTCCGAGCCGTTAACGACAGCGAATTGTTTATCAAAAGGATATAATTATGAGGTTTAGAGCTTTATTATTTCTCACATCGTCATTTGTGGCCATCTCGGCCCCACTGCATGCGGATGACTTTACCGTATCAAGCGCATCCACAGCCACAAACGGCGGCAATACAGTTAACGGCTCAGACAGTTTGACA
Organism: Paracoccaceae bacterium; assembly: GCA_902525995.1. Classification (GTDB taxonomy): domain Bacteria; phylum Pseudomonadota; class Alphaproteobacteria; order Rhodobacterales; family Rhodobacteraceae; genus CABZJG01. The sequence goes on from CABZJG010000187.1 coordinate 2,325, forward strand.
GTGACAGCGGCGGGGTCAATATCGCCTAGTAACGCGCATGGGATTTCCTCGACCGGGGGCTCAAACACGATCACTGTTGAAGGCTCTATTACCACCTTGAATGGCCGCAGCGGCATTCAATCAACCAATGAAAACGGCAATCAGATTACGCTGTCTGGTGCGGCGCAAATCACCAGTACCTCCAACGGCGATCTGGGCGCAGGTATAGACATTGGTGGTGGCAGCGGCGGTAATAACAACACCATCACGCTATCTGACACAGCAAAGATCACCACGATCGGAAACAGCGGGCTTGGCATCTCGATCTATGGCGACAATAATACCGTGACCCTCTCACAAGGCACTGAAGTTTCAACATCAGGCACCTCTTCGGATGGAATATACATCTACGATGGAACCGGTAATACACTCAATATTGCAGGAAAAATCAAAGCTACAAATGCAGATGCAAAAGCAATACATCTTGAGGGCGGGACCAATGGCGTTGTAAACCTCAAAGAGGGCGCGGTGATTATTGGGGCAATTAAGACCGACGATGATTATGCCACAGGTTCGGTTCTAAACCTCGATGTTGGTCTGGGAACGTCCTACATCCTAACTACGACCGGCACCTGGACGGTGAATGATCTGGACGGGCGCTCGTTCACCTATTCGGGCAATCTGGCTTCATCGCTGAGCGGGGGCAACAGCGAAACCGCCGATGATATGCTGTTTTACAGCACGCGCAGCCTGCACGCCTCGATCAGCCGCTCTGCGGGCAGTGACAAAAGCGGCTGGGTCGATGTTTACAGCTATTCCTCTGAACGCGCGGCCAACACGGCGCAGCCTACCATGTTGCCCTATAAGGCAAGCGCAAGCGGGCTCAGCATTGGCGTGCCGGTGCTCTCTGGCCCGCGGTCCTTGGATGTTGTGATCAACAGCCACCGCGCGGCGCTCAATATCGCCGAAGACAGCCAGAAGCTTGATGGCCAGTCCACCAAAATTGGCGTGGTGCTGACGCAGCCTCCGACAGCAAGCGGCTGACAGCTTGCAGCATCAGGGTTTGTCGGACGCACCAGCTATGACGGAACGCGCGGCGAGGTTCTGGACAACTTGTCCGAAACCGGGATGACCAGCTTAAGCTCGGAGTTTTCCAGTGCTGACGCCGTTGTGGCTGTCAGTGCGCAGTATAGCGCAGAGCTGAGCAAAACCACGCGCTTTGAAGGCGGCGTTGAAGGCAGCTATGCCTA
>CABZJG010000188.1 GCA_902525995.1 Paracoccaceae bacterium
AAATCGAACAGGGTCAAATCCTCTGGCCCCTCTCCGCTGCGCGCAAGTACAAGCACCCGATCGGCAAAGCCGCCATCCACAACAAAGGATTTTTGGCCGTTTAAACAGAACCCGTTGCCGGATTTTTCACAGGACAGTTGACTGTTTTCAGGTGCAAATTTTGACGTTTCATCCAGTGCAAGCGCATAGGTCAGCCGGCCCTCAGCAATGGCAGACAGCCGCTCGGCGCTGGCAGCACTGTCCACCTGCTTTAACGCTGTTGCAGCCATCACGGCGGTCGACAGAAACGGACTAACAGCCAGTGTTTTACCCAGCTCATGGGCAATGACGCCCGCTGCGGCATGGCCCATATCCACGCCGCCATTGTCTTCGGGCACCAGAACCCCACACCATCCCATTGCAGCCATTTCCGCCCATAGTTCGGGATCATGGGTTTTGCCATCATCGCGCATCTTGCGCAACTTGCTGACCGGTGCATCTGCATCCAGAAACCCACGGGCGCTTTTGGCCAGCATGGTTTCTTCTTCACTTAAAATCAGTTTTACCATTGCTTTACCCCGGCAGACCTAAAATGCGCCGCGAAATAATGCCCAGCATCACCTCAGAGGTGCCGCCTTCGATTGAATTGGCCTTGCTGCGCAGCCAGTCCATGGCCAAATCGCCATGCGCGCCTTCTGTATCAATCGCCTCGCTGCCGCCCGCCGACATCATCAGCTCATAGCGCTGTTTGTTCAACTCGGTGCCCATGTATTTGAGCATGGCTGAGGCATCGCCAACCCCTGCCCCCGCTTCGGCCTGATCTTTGTAGCGCTCCAGCGTTAATCCCACTGAAAGCGCATCAATTTCGCACTCCATCGCCGCGGCGCGCAAACTGGCATCGGACAACCGCTCTTCCCCAGCGGTCTGCGCCAAAACTGCGCCAAGCGGACGGCCCGAGGTCAGGCCTTGGTTATTGCCGCTGATCATTTTACGTTCATGGGTGAGCAGATATTTGGCGATATCCCAGCCTTTGTTTACCTCGCCCACCACATTTTCCTTTGGCACTTTGACATTGTCAAAAAATGTCTCGCAAAAGGCAGAATCCCCTGAGATAAGCTGGATCGGCCGGGTGCTGACACCTTCGCTTTCCATATCAATCAGGATAAAAGATATGCCTTTATGCTTGGGTGCATCACGGTCAGTGCGTACCAGCGCAAAAATCCAATCAGCCTTATCCGCGTAAGAGGTCCATATTTTCTGGCCATTGATCAGATAATGATCGCCCATATCTTCGGCTTTGGTCTGCACACCTGCCAAATCAGATCCCGCGCCCGGCTCGGAATACCCCTGACACCAGCGCCGCTCACCGCGAATGATCTGGGGCAGGTATTTTTGCTTTTGCGCCTCAGAGCCAAAGGCCAGCAGCGCAGGTCCAAGCATCCAGATGCCAAAGCTCAGCAGCGGCATCCGCGCGTCGATCCGCGCCAATTCCTCAAGGTATATTTTTTCCTGCTCGCGGCTAAGGCCGGTGCCACCATAAGCGGCAGGCCAGCGCGGGGCTGTCAGACCGGCAGAGGCTGCGTTTTGCATCCAGAGCTTTTGATCCTCTGATGTAAACTGCCAATTTTTTCCACCCCAGCAAATTGTTGCTTCGGTATTTAACCCGTCCCGCATGGCCTGCGGACAATGGGTATCCAACCAGCTGCGCAGCGACTGGCGAAAGCTTTCTGGATTTTGCGATGCCCAACTCATTTTAAGGTTTTATCCTGCCCTGTCCGTTAAATTTGCAGCCTAGGATGTCACCACAAATTTTGATTGACAAGCACGAAGGTGGGATGATCAGTAGTGACCGTACGTCCAAAAGGCCAACACAGTGAGAGACAAAATGAAAGCTATGCTCAGCACCGAACCAGGGGGGCCAGAGACGCTGGTTCTGACCAAAATGCCCACCCCTGAACCCAAAGCAGGTGATATCCGCATTGCCGTTAAAGCCGCCGGTGTGAATTTTCCCGACACGCTGATCATTCGCGATCGATATCAAATCAAACCGCCGCGTCCCTTTGCCCCGGGTGGAGAAATTTCTGGCGTTGTGCATGCCCTTGGCGACGGGGTCGAAGGGTTTTCCATTGGTGACCGCGTCCTAGCCGTGCCCGGCGTTGGAGGTTTTGTTTCGCACCTGACAACACCGGCCGCCCGGGTGATCAAAATACCCGACACGATGCCCTATGACGAAGCAGCTTGCTTTATTTTTACCTACGGCACATCCCATTACGCACTGCGCGACCGCGCGGCCCTTAAAGCCGGTGAAACCCTCTTAATTTTGGGTGCCGCGGGCGGCGTTGGCGCAGCCGCGATTGAACTGGGCAAAGCCATGGGGGCGAAAGTGATCGCAGCGGTGTCCAGCGAAGAAAAAGCCGCCTTTTGCCGCAGGATTGGTGCCGATGAAACGCTGATTTATTCGCGCGAAATGGACCGCGATGCGCAAAAAGAAATGTCCAGTAATATCAAACAATTGGCAGGGCCAAATGGTGTTGATGTGGTCTATGATGCAGTCGGCGGTGCCTATGCAGAGCCGTGCATCAGAGCCATGGCATGGAACGGCCGGTTTTTGGTGGTTGGCTTTCCAGCCGGCATTCCCAAAATACCGCTCAACCTGACGCTTTTGAAAAGTTGCCAGATTGTTGGTGTGTTCTGGGGCGCCTTTACCATGCGCGATCCAAAACAGCACCAAAAATACCTAGCAGAGCTTTTCGATCTCTACGCAAAGGGCCAAATCAAGCCGCAGGTCACGGCTTCATTTGATCTGGCTGATGCGGGCAATGCGCTTGAGCATATTGCCAATAGAAAAGCCTTGGGTAAGGTTGTTTTGACGGTCGATTAATCCAGATGGTTGGTGTCGTTATAACCGCGCACTGTCATTTTTTTGCCATCCATCACCAGCCGGCTGATCGAACCATTTGCAGCTCCTAGAAAAGCGAATGGCTCGGCCCCGGTGGCCAGTGACATGGCTGCTGCAATCACACCGCCATGCACCACCACCGCCACCAGTTGATCGGGGTGCGCCGCCGCAATGCGCAGCAGCCCATTGCGTACCCGCGCCTGCAACTCAGCAGTGGTTTCAGCGCCCGGTATTTCGCCCCATTCGTGATTGTCCATAGAGCGTTTGAAAATCGGATCACCTGCAGCGGCTTTGAGCCGGTATAGTGCGCCATCCCATTGCCCGAGGCACACCTCGCGTAGATCCGGTTCAACTTTGGGCGTTAATCCTAGATGCCCCGCAAGCGGCGCTGCAGTCTGGTGGGTGCGCTGCAAGGTGGTGACATAAATCGCCGCAATGGGCCATGTTTTAAGCCGCTCGCCAACTGCAATGGCTTGTTTTCGGCCATTTGGGTGCAATGCGGGGTCTCCATGACCATCTTTCATTGGAAACGGCACACCCTCGATAGCAGGTTGCGACTCGCCATGTCGAATTAACAGCAAATCAGCCGCCCCCGGCCACGGATTAAATTTCAGTTGCCTAACTTCTTTGGGCGTAATTTCTTCGGGC
>CABZJG010000189.1 GCA_902525995.1 Paracoccaceae bacterium
GAAACATCGCAAAACCGGAGCGCGAAAGCTGCGGGCCAAATACCGCGCTGGTCAGCATCCGCCGATGCGGAACCGCTGGCGGGACGGTAAGGCCATAACAAAGCAGTTCTCGGATGGGGGAACACGTCGCTATCGCAACCGAGGCATCAGAATACCAAATGGATGGAATGAAAAAGAGCTTGGGGACGATCCTGTCATGCAGGGTTCACCACAGTTCTGGCGCGCATATCATGCGCTTAAAACCATGAAATCCACTGGCGGTTAGACCGCCCATGGAGAGCCGAATGCCGGGAAACTCGCACGTTCGGTTCGGGGAGCGGGATGGTGAAACCGACCTCAGTAATGAGGCAAGGCGCACCATCTCGACTCTACAGTCCTAAACCGTGGGTGTTTTGTAGGTGTTTAGCGGGGCGTTTTGGTGCGCGGTGATTGGACACCATATCAGGGGGTATTGGGACGAATATTAGGTTCCACAATGGTGCCGCAATCGGTTCCTTAGTGGTTCGTTAGTGGGGTCCTTAGTATGTCCTTAATAGGGTCCCAATTGCTTGCTTTGAAGGTGTTTAGGATACCTTCGCGCCGCCTTTGGAGCGTTCATTAAGGGTTCACTAATCGGTTCATTAGTCCCGTGAAAACAGTGGAATAGTGAACCCTTGCCATATGCGCTTGATTTAATTCACATGGCGGCAAGGGATGGCAAAGAATGGCAATAAATCAAATTATGTTCGTGCCGTTAAGCAAAAATGCTTAAAAAATAGGCAAATCATTATCTGCTTGAAAATAAAGGAAATTGGGGGAGACGAAAATTGGATTATCAAAAATGATTTGTACCACTTTATCAAATAATTTCCATTCCCCCCCACGCCTCTACATTCATTGCTCTAGCCCTTTTTTATTTTAATTGTTTGCACCACAGTATCGGGAACAGTTTGGGAAAGGTCCACATGCAAAAGACCGTTTTCCAGGGTAGCCTCGCCCACATCAACACCTTCGGCCAAAACAAAAGAGCGTTGGAATTGCCGCGCAGCGATCCCGCGGTGCAAAAATATCCGATCAGCAGCGTCATCAATTTGCCGCCCACGCACCACCAGTTGCTGATCTTCAACTGTGATCGACAGATAAGCTTCGCTAAAACCTGCAACCGCAAGCGTTATACGGTAGGAGCGATCTGAGGTTTGCTCGATGTTAAAGGGGGGGGGTAGCCTTCATTGCCGGATTTTGCCGTGCGCTCCAGCAAACGCTCTAATTGCTCGAACCCAAGCATATGGGGATAAGAGGCAAGCGTAAGTTTTGTCATCGAAGTGTCCTTTACGAAAGCGACAATTTATAGTGCGGCCCCAAAAAGGCGACCTTAGGGTCGATATGGGGGTGAAGTTGATCCAACTCAAGGGCTTTGCAGCAAAAATTCCTTTGGTTAAACTGGTGGCTTAACGACTCAATAGGCAGGCTATGACGGCATCTACCGATATTGCGATGAAGAATGAGGACGTGCTGCGAATCGAGCTTGAAGTCTTTCGCCGCGAGCACCGTGATCTTGATGATGCCATCGCCGCGCTGAGTGAAAAAGGCACAGCAGATCAGTTAACCCTTCAGCGGCTGAAAAAACAAAAACTGCAATTGAAAGATAAAATTGCCCAAATCGAAGACCGTTTAACGCCGGACATTATTGCCTAGCCGCTCACAATCGCTATAGTGCGCCGCTCAAACTCGGGGATTGTGAATGACACAGGCAAAAGTTGGGATCATTATGGGAAGCCAGTCGGACTGGTCCACCATGCGCGAAGCGGCCAAAATTCTGGAGGCTCTGGACATTGCGTATGAGCGCAAAATTGTCTCGGCGCACCGGACACCGGACAGGCTTTGGGAGTATGGTGCACAGGCGGTCTCGCGCGGCCTTCAGGTGATCATCGCAGGCGCTGGCGGCGCGGCCCATCTGCCCGGCATGATGGCATCGAAAACTCGTGTTCCGGTCATTGGCGTGCCCGTCCAAACCAAAGCGCTTTCCGGGGTCGACAGCCTCTATTCCATTTTGCAAATGCCGCGTGGTTTTCCAGTGGCCACAATGGCCATCGGTGCAGCTGGCGCCCAGAACGGCGCCTTGATGGCGGCTGGGATTTTAGCGCTACAAGACAGTGAGGTTGCCGCGCGTCTTGAGCGGTGGCGCGCCGATCTTAGCGCCTCAATTGCCGATGAGCCCCGCGATGAGTGACCCCCTAGCACCCCGTGCGGTGATCGGCATTCTAGGCGGCGGCCAATTGGGGCGGATGCTTTCGGTTGCGGCCAGCCGGCTTGGGCTTCGCACCCATATTTTTGAGCCCTCTGATGCACTGCCCGCCGCCGATGTGGCTTATGCGGCAACCGCTGCGCCCTATGAGGACAGCGATGCGTTGAAACGCTTTGCCGAAGCGGTGGATGTGATCACCTATGAATTTGAAAACATTCCCACATCCGCCCTGGATACGCTGGAAAATATCCGCCCAATACGGCCCGGCCGCGAAGCGCTGCGGGTCTCACAAGACCGGCTTACGGAAAAAGTTTTCCTAAGCGAATTAGGACTGAAAACAGCGCCTTACGCGACGGTCGACCACTTTGAAGACCTTGAACAGGCGGTGCAAACCATTGGCGCCCCAGCCATTTTAAAAACCCGCCGCTTTGGCTATGACGGCAAAGGTCAGGCGCGTATCATGGCCAAACAAGATATAAAACAGGCCTTTGACGATATGGCGGGCCAGCCCGCGATTCTAGAAGGGTTTATCGATTTCAGTCATGAAGTATCGGTGATCGGCGCGCGGAGCGCCGCAGGTGATGTCGCCTGTTTTGATCCGGGCGAAAATGTCCACCGCAACGGGATTTTGCACAGCACCACAGTGCCTGCAAAGCTGAGCGCAGGCCAGCGGATGGACGCGGTTTTGCTCACGGCCAAAATACTCAACACGCTGGACTATGTTGGCGTCATGGGGGTTGAGCTTTTCGTCACAAATGACGGGCTGGTGGTCAATGAGATCGCGCCACGGGTGCATAACTCGGGCCATTGGACCCAAAACGGATGTGCGGTTGATCAGTTTGAGCAGCATATTCGCGCCGTGGCCGGCTGGCCGCTGGGCGATGGCACGCGGCACAGCGACGTGGTGATGGAAAACCTGATTGGCGAGGATGTTCTACGGGCGCAAAAACTTGCCAAGGAGCCCCATACAGCACTGCATCTTTACGGTAAAACCGACGTCAAACCGGGCCGTAAAATGGGCCATGTTAACCGCGTCAAAACCCCGACATAAACCGCAAATATGCGGCGTCGGTATTGCGTCGGTATCACGGCAGTTTCGCGGTGGTGCCAAATTTGGCCCATTTAAAACCGCTAAGAGCCAAAAAACCGCTGCGCAAGATCGCCGCTCATATAGCTCAACGCGCCGCCTGCGAAACAGGCGGCCACCTGTTGGTTTTTTGCATCAAGGATCAAAAGATCGGCGC
>CABZJG010000190.1 GCA_902525995.1 Paracoccaceae bacterium
GGCGATAATTTGCAGTGAAAAACTTACGTCAGAACGCGCGCCCCACATAATTCCTGTTACCAAGGCAACGATCCCTGCCGCAAACCATGTAATCACCCAAATATGATTGAGGGAAATCCCAACGGACAAAGATGCCTGATGGTCATCCGCAACCGCTCTTAAAGCGCGGCCAACTTTTGTTTTTGAGAAAAAGAAGGCCAATCCCACGATAAGAGCAGCGGCAATCACAGCGGCTGCAATATCAATGTGTTGGAAAATCACCAAACCTCCGCCCGGTTCCCATACCGACGATCCGCTGGGCAGAAACAATTCCTTGGTGATCATGGTTTTGGTTTCACCACCAAATATCCACTGCCCCATTCCAATGAGAATGTTTGTAAGCCCAATTGTGGCCATAAACAAAATAATGTCAGGCTGATTAACAAGATTTCGTAAAATCAAACGCTCAACGGAGTAAGCCAGCACATACATTGTCGCAAGGGTCAACAAGAGGGCCAGCCAAGCCGGCAGCCCAAGCTCATGCAGCCCAACAAGCGTTAGACCGGAAAACACAACCATAATGCCCTGAGCAAAGTTGAAGATCCCAGATGCTTTGAAAATAAGCACAAAGCCCAGTGCGATAAGTGCATAAAGAATGCCTGCCACAAAGCCTTCCCATAGGACTTGCATCAAAAAGTCAGGCATTTGCCACATCTGAACAAATGGATCGGCGAAAATGCCGTAAATTATATCGCCCATTAGTGCTCCACCCCCAGATATGCATCGATAACTGCCTGATTTCGCTGAACTTCGTCTGGTGTGCCATCTGCCAGCAATTTACCATAGTCTAAAACAACAACGCGATCGGCAAGGTCCATCACAACGCTCATATCGTGTTCGATCAGAGCGATCGTTGTGCCGTATTGTTCATTCACATCCAGAATAAAGCGGGACATATCTTCTTTTTCTTCCACATTCATTCCGGCCATCGGTTCATCAAGCAAAAGCAGTTTGGGCTCCATGGCAAGCGCACGCGCCAATTCCACCCGCTTTTGCAAACCATAAGGCAGACTGCCCACTGGTGTCTTTCTGATTGCCTGAATTTCTAGAAAATCAATTATTTCCTCGCACTTCCGGCGATGTTCCACCTCTTCTTCAAGGGCTGGACCAACGCGAAGCATTTGCCAAAAGAAGTTTTTCTTCATCATCAACTGCCGGCCAGTCATTACGTTTTCGACCGTGGTCATGCCATGGAATAAAGCAATGTTTTGAAAAGTGCGCGCAATACCTTGCTCGGCTATTTCATAGGGCTTCATCGAGGGGCGCTTTTCTCCACGAAACCACACCTCTCCTTCTTGAGGGTAATAGAAGCCGTTAATTACATTTAACATGGACGATTTACCCGCGCCATTCGGGCCGATGATGGCGCGAATCTCACCTTCGTGAATGTCAAATGACGCATCTTTGATTGCCACAACACCACCGAATCTGAGGGTGATGTTTTTCATCTCCATGATCACACCACCTATAGTGCGGCCATCTTCCGTGACATAATTTGTCGCTGTATCTTTCACCTACTCACCCTCTATTCCGCTGCGATGCTCGTTGCCCCGGTTACCACGGGAACGTCGCATATCTCGAGCGTTGCGGTTATTTTGCCTTTTCCGCCATCCTCGTACGTCACCTCTGTTTCGGTGTAGACGCTTTTTGAGCCGTCATAGAGCGCCGTTACCAGGTCTTCGAACTTTTCGCCGATAATCTTGCGACGGACCTTTCGCGTACGCGTTAGTTCACCATCATCTGCATCCAGTTCCTTGTGTAAAACCAAAAACCGGTGGATTTGACACCCAGACAACATCTTATCTTGGGCCACAGATTGATTGACTTCTTCAACATGCGCTTGAACGGCCGTCAGAACCTTTGGATGACCTGCCAGTTCTTGATAGCTTGAATAGGCAATGTTGTTGCGTTCAGCCCAATTTCCCACTGCATTTAAATCTATATTGATGAAAGCAACACAGCGATCCTTGCCTGCACCAAAGAGCACAGCTTCCAGAATATTGGGATAGAACTTTAACTTGTTCTCTACATATTTGGGCGCAAACATTGAACCATCTGCAAGTTTGCCAACGTCTTTTGCCCTATCGATAATACGAAGATGCCCAGTACTTTCTTCGAAAAACCCGGCATCCCCTGTTGCAACCCATCCTTCTGGATCTTTGGTTTCAGCCGTGCTTTCAGGGTTCTTGTAGTACTCGACAAAAGTACCCGGGCTACGATAGTACACCTCGCCGTTATCGCCTATTTTAACCTCTACGCTGGGGCTCGGCACTCCGACCGTGTCGCTCTGAACTTCACCGTCTGGCTGCTGGGTAATAAAGACGCTTGCCTCAGTTTGACCATATAGCTGTTTCAGATTGATGCCCAATGAACGATAGAAATCAAAGATCTCCGGGCCAATAGCCTCCCCTGCCGTGTAGCCAACTCGAACGTTTGAAAAGCCCATGGCATTTTTTAAAGGCCCGTAAATAATCGCTTCGCCCAAAGAATATTTGATGCGATCCCACATCCCAACTTCTTTTCCATCCAAAATAGCCGACCCGAATTTATCAGCATGCGCCATAAAGTAGTCAAAGAGAGCCTTTTTTATCCGGCCCGCATCTTCCATCCGAATCATGACCGTTGTGAGCTGGCTTTCAAAAACTCTTGGCGGAGCAAAGTAATAGCTCGGACCAATTTCGCGCAAATCCGTGGCCATGGTTTGAGCGCTTTCGGGACAGTTTACACAAAAACCAGTCCAAGGAGCCTGACCCATACTGAAAATAAAATCTCCCACCCAGGCCATTGGCAAATAGGCGAGCACCTCTTCATTCGCACCAAGCTTATCAAACTCGCTCGAAGATTTTGCGGTTTCAATGATGTTGCGATTCGACAAAACAACACCTTTGGGCCGACCGGTTGTTCCCGAGGTATACACCATAACGCAGGTCGTATCGTAGCTTAGCGTGGAAATGCTCTTATCAAGATCTGCTTTTGCCTGATCACTTGCTGCGCGGCCTTTTTCTTGAACCTCTGAATAAGCATGCAGGCGAGAATGGTCATACTTTCGCATACCGCGCGGATCGAGATAGATCATATGCTCAAAGCTCTCGAGCTCTGACTGAATTTCCAGAACTTTATCAACTTGTTCCTGATCACCCGCTACAACGAAACGTGCGCCACAATGTGACAGCACATAGGTCATTTCTTCAGCAACTGCATCTTGATAAAGAGGAACCGGGGTCGCTCCCACCATTTGGGCAGCAATCATCGACCAATAAAGATAGGGTCGGTTGCGCCCTATAACAGCGACATAATCACCTGGCCCGACGCCTAGGTCGGCAAACCCAAGAGCAAGATCGGTGATTTCCTTTTCCGCTTCAGACCACGTCCAGCTTTGCCAAATGCCCAGCTCTTTTTCCCGATAAGCAGGTACGTTCGCTAAAG
>CABZJG010000191.1 GCA_902525995.1 Paracoccaceae bacterium
CAAGCGGACGAACGTGCCGGCTTCCAAGAAGTTGCCAAAATCTACTACACAGCGGGTTTCCATGAGCCAGGATCAGGTTTGGCCGCTTCTTTGAACTTGGATGTTTGGAATGATCTGACAGCCCAGCATCAGGCAATTTTGCGCAATGCTTCTATGGCCGTTACACATTACCAACTGTCAGAAACACTATCAAACAATGGTGCAGCTTTGGCACGTCTACAATCACAAGGCGTCAAAACGCTGCAATTCTCAGACGATGTTTGGGATGCGTTTGGTAAAGCATCGGCCGAGGTGATGGATGAGAACATGGATGATGACCTGTTCGCAACCATTCGCGAAAGCTTTGAGTCCTCACTTGCAACATCAGCGTCATGGATTAACAAATCCGATGGCTATTATGTGAGCCAGCGTATGCGCGTTCTCGGTGGCTAAGCTGCTGTAAACACTTAAAAGAGTAGGGCCTTTCGATTGAGAGGCCCTACAGTTTCTTAGTTGGGCAAAAAACCAACAGGAGCGGGGAGACATGCAGGAAGAAGCAACTGTAGGGCTATCAGATGCCCTGTCTGCGCTTGGCAGTGGGGTCATGTGGGTTGTTCAGAACTTTGTCATGGCGTTTTACAATTTCGGTTATGCCATTACCCACCCCGGGCTCTGGTTGGACTGGACAGACAAAAAGGCCATTATGCGCTTTGTTTATTATGGCGCATCTGTTGAGTTTTTCTTCGCTGTTTTTGCATTTTTCATAGTGATTTTCGTTATTGGTACCTTCAAACGCGAGTTTTTATGGGGGTGCGTCAGGATTTTAGAGGGTTTTGCAAATACGGTCGGCCGCATTTTTGCATGGGCTGGTCTGATCATGGTCCTTCAACAAGTATTGATTGTTATCATGCAAAGGATTTTCACACGGCCGGACATCATTCTGAGCGTCGGTGTGCCATTGCAATTTGATATCAGCTGGTACGCAGAAGAATTAAAGCTTTATAATGCGATCGTTGTCACGCTTTGCGCAATGTACACATTTGTTCAAGGTGGTCATGTCCGGGTTGATCTTATCTATGCCGGAGTGAAATTCCGCACGAAAAAAGTCATCGATATGGTCGGTTCAATGCTGTTCATGATGCCGATGGCAGTACTGATCTGGATGTATGGCTGGTTTTTCATGTGGCGGCACCTGATCGTTCCCAAACCTTCGGCCAGCGACCAGCTTGAGCGGCTGTTGATGAAGTCTCGCGCCTTGCGCTGGAATGTTGAAACAATTGGGTTTTCACCAAACGGGTTCACTGGCTATTTTCTCTTTAAGATTCTCATGGTGGCCTTTGCCGGCATGGTATTTATCCACGCTTGGGCCTTTTTCATGCGTTCCTATTTGGAATGGAAAGAGGGCGCTGCCAGCGAAAACAAATACCTCGATAAAGATATCCTTGATGATGGCGAAGACGCCGTCGAAGGCACGCATTAACCAAAGGGGCTGTGACGAATATGTTATTTGGACTTGATGGCGTCGAAATTGGCCTAATCATCGTTTTTTTCTGCCTTTTTGGTGGTATTTTGTCTGGCTTTCCTGTGGCGTTTGCAATTGGTGGCGCTGGGGTGATTTCCTTTGGTATCATTGCGGTTCTTGATAGCGCGGGATTGTTAATTCATCAGGCGATCGACACGTCTTCCCAGATGTATATTGATTTGCTCGCGACGGGGATCAACCCAGATACTGTATCGGTATTTCGATATCCGGATTTGCCTAGAATAGCCGAGCCGGTGTTCGAAGGGGGATGGCAAACAGCGCTCAACCGTAAAATTTCATTTATTGCCAACCGTATGAACGAACGGGTTTTGGCGGGGCAGTCGATTGAAACACTGCTGGCGGTTTTGATGTTCGTCTTAATGGGGATCACGCTTGAACGATCTAAAATTGCAAACGATCTTTTGACCACAATGGCGCGGGTGTTTGGCCCGCTTCCCGGCGGCCTTGCAGTATCTGTTGTGGTGGTTGGCGCGTTTCTGGCAGCCTCTACAGGTATTGTTGGCGCAACCGTTGTGACCATGGGACTGCTGTCACTGCCAACCATGTTGCGCAATGGCTATTCGCCCGAGCTGTCCACGGGCGTGATCGCGGCTTCGGGCACTTTGGGGCAAATTATTCCGCCGTCGATTGTGATTGTGCTGTTGGGTACGTTGACCGGTGATCTGTATTCGGCCGCGCAAGAAGCACGCGCGCAAAGCGCAGGCTGCACCGACGCGCTGACCTATCTGGGCAAGCCCGCCGTAGTCTCCGTTGGATCATTGTTTCAGGCGGCACTTTTGCCCGGAATAATGCTGGCGTTTCTGTATGCTGCCTATGCTTTTGTCTACGCTCTTTTGAACCCCAAAAAAGCGCCTGCAGTCAGCATGGGCGCAGCCAATGAAACTGGCACAACCGCGCGCCATGCAATGACATGGTTTTTGTTTGTACCTGCCGCGCTGATCGCCGGTTCGATTGCATTTAACTTTGCCGGTGTGGCCGGAAGCCAATCGGTCATTGTTGATACCTTCTCAGATATAGGGGAAGAGGCGACACTGCGGACCAATGTAAGCCCTGAGTGTCAGGCGTCGATGATTGAGCTTCATGGCCAAGAGGCTTGGGATGCAGCAATCCAGCAGCAGGTTGACATTGACGCGGCTGGCGGCGTGCAGGAAAGCGTAAAATTAAGCGAGGAAGAAATTCAGGTTCTTCTCGATGAAAAAGTGAAATCAGCCCCCCCGATCGGATCAGGCGTTTTGATACTTGCATTGCTCGCCGCGATTACTCTGGCCGCGGCGCGGGGTGCATCGCCACGCGAAAGCACCTATCCATTGCTTTTAGGCGGTCTTGGTGTTGTGCTGATGTTGTTGGCTGATATCGTGCTTATTTCACCCCTGACGTCCTCGGGCATGTCTTGGGCCGCTTTGGCAATACCAGTGATCTTGGTGGTTATTGGGGCAAGGTCCGCTGTCCTCCGGTTGGCCCAAATCGAACTCATCCGAGTGGTGTTTCCACCTTTGGTTTTGATCGTGGCAGTGCTGGGTTCAATCCTTGGCGGGATTACAAATCCGACACCTGCAGCCGCGCTTGGAGCAGCAGGGGCGATCATGCTTGCGGCCTATCGCAAACTTAATGATCAGGGCCGAAGCGGAAAAATTGTGATCCAATCAACCTTTGCGTTGATCATCATGATCCTGTTTGGAATTAATTTTGATTTGCGGATCAATACCCAAGACGTTTCAACAGAAACATGGGTCGCGTTCTTTTTTGCCTACGCTGCGTATCTTTATGCAATCTTTGGACTTTTGTTTTCATGCTGGGTGCTTTTCAGCTCCGGGGTAATGAGCCCGGTGGTGCGCGAAACCACAAAAGTGACGTCGATGGTTTTTGCGATTTTGATCGGATCTCAGGTTTTGAACTTGGTGGTGATCTCTTTTGGCGGTGAGCATTATATCCAGCAGTTCCT
>CABZJG010000192.1 GCA_902525995.1 Paracoccaceae bacterium
GAATTGCCCATTTGGGCAATAGCCAGTCTGGTTTTAGTCGTTGATCGGCTGATCACCTATATCAACAGGGCTTCACAGCACCGCCAAAGGGCAGGCAAAGACGAATAAACTTGTCACCGCCGCGCAGGGCGATTATTTGCTTATCGCAAAGGAGAGCCCTGATGAGCATCAACACATTCGGCCATCTGTTTCGCGTGACCACTTGGGGCGAAAGCCACGGGCCCGCGCTGGGCGCCACGGTGGACGGCTGTCCACCGGGGGTGGCGGTTGATGCCGCGATGCTGCAGCACTGGCTAGACAAGCGCAAACCGGGGCAAAGTAAATATACCACCCAGCGGCGCGAGCCGGACGCCGTTGAAATCCTATCGGGTGTGTTTGAAGGCAAAACCACTGGCTTGCCGATCCAGCTTATGATCCGCAACACTGACCAGCGCTCGAAAGATTATGGCGACATCGCCGAGACGTTTAGACCGGGACATGCGGATATCACCTATTGGCAGAAATACGGCATTCGCGATTATCGCGGCGGCGGGCGCTCTTCTGCGCGCGAAACGGCCGCGCGGGTGGCGGCCAGCGGCGTGGCGCGGGCTGCGCTTGGGCAGCTTATGCCGAACCTGAAGATCAAAGGCTATATGGTGCAGATGGGATCGCAGCATATCAACCGCGAGAATTTCGACTGGGATCAGATCGACCAAAACGATTTCTGGGTGCCCGATGCGGTCGCGGCCAAAGATTGGGCGGGCTATCTTGACGGCATCCGCAAATCGCATAATTCCGTTGGTGCAGTGATCGAAGTGGTGGCCAGCGGCGCCCCGGCAGGCCTTGGCGCGCCAATCTACGGCAAGCTGGATACAGATCTGGCGGCTGCGATGATGTCGATCAATGCGGTCAAGGGCGTAGAAATAGGCGAAGGCATGGCCTCAGCTGCGCTGACGGGCGAGGCCAATGCCGATGAGATTTTTATGGGCAATGATGGCCAGCCGGTCTATTCGTCCAACCATGCCGGCGGCATCTTGGGTGGCATTTCTACCGGTCAGGACATCGTGGTCAGATTTGCGGTGAAACCCACATCCTCGATCCTGACCCCGCGGCAATCCATCACCAAATCCGGTGAGGCCAAAGAGGTGATCACAAAAGGCCGCCATGACCCTTGTGTTGGCATTCGCGCGGTTCCGGTGGGCGAAGCGATGATGGCCTGCGTTCTGCTGGATCATGTCCTTCTGCACCGCGGACAAATGGGCGATATCAAAGGAACGATCGGCTAATCGGGATTGCTTGGCTGGACGCTGTCCTGTTTTGACAGCTGCACCGCAAGAATGCCCGCAGTGATGATAATCACACCGACGAAATCAAGCGCGCTAAGCGCTTCGCCAAGCACCAGCGCCGCAATCAGCACTCCGAAAAACGGGTTGAGAAAGTGAAAGGTCGCCGCTTTGACCGCGCCGATCCGGTTGACCAGCATAAACCATAAAAACGTTGCCGCCAGACCCGGCACCAAGGTGGTGTAGACAAAAGCCGCGCCCAGCTGCCAGCTCCAGTTCACGGTGATCTCTTCAACCAGCAGCGACACAAGCCCCAAGCTGACCGATCCCACAAGCATTTGCAGCCCAACGATCATCATCACATTGCCGCCCGAACTGGCGCCCCGCACGCTGAGCGTGGCCACGGTCAAAGCAAGTGCCGCAATCACACAAAGCCCAAGGCCCAGCGCATCCGCGCCGCCCTCAATGCGCAGTCCCATGATCAAGGCAACGCCAAAAAAACCCAAGCCCCAAGCCGATGCTGCCCAATAATGGCAGGCGGTCACAAAACACAACCCATCCTGCCAAGGCCACCATCAGCGGCATGGAGGAGGCAATAATGGATGCAAGCGAGGCTTCGATCCATTGCATCGCCACAAAATTCAAACCCAGATACAGCGCATTTTGAAAGATGCCAAAGATGATGGTTGCGCGCCACTGCGCACGGGTAAGGCGCAGGGTCTGGCCCAGCATCCAAGCGATTGCCAAGCCGATTAGACCCGAAATTAAGAACCGCAAAGACAGGGCGGCAAGCGGCGATGCATAGGCCACAATGACACGGGCGGAGCTAAAGGCCGACGACCACATCAGGGCAAATCCAAGCCCCATGAGAATTGCCCGAAAATCCATGCCGACCCTTTGATTAAGTTGCACCATTGCTGACACAGTTTACCGCCAAAGAAAAGGGCCGCTGACGCGGCCCTAGCATCCCAAATCTCGGCTCAAAGAATTAGCCGTTCACGCTGTCCTTAAGAGCTTTCGCAATGGTCATTTTGACCACCTTATCTGCTTCTTTTTTGAACTGCTCGCCAGTGGCTGGGTTTCGCACCATGCGCTCGGGTCTTTCGCGGCACATAATTTTGCCAACACCCGGCAATGTCACGGCACCACCGCCAGAGACTTCGCGTGTGATCAGGTTGCACATTGCGTCCAGCGCAGCAGCGGCTGATTTCTTATCTGTACCCATATCCTCGGCCAGAGCAGCAACAAGTTGTGTTTTCGTCATTGGTTTCGACATTTTTAATTTCTCCTTAACTGCCCACTTTTAGGGCCTCACGCTAAGTTTCTAACGGAATGTTGTTATCAAAAACAATAAGTAGTGGGTAGAATGACACGAAAAACATGCATTTTTTCCCAAATTTGGCGAGTTTATAAGAATGCTGTTTCGTCAAAGCTGCGTAATTTACGGCTATGCAGCCGTTCCAGAGGCATATTTTGCAAGCTTTCCATCGCCTGAATGCCCACTTTTAGGTGCCGCGAAACTTGGGTTTTGTAAAATTCTGACGCCATGCCGGGCAATTTTAGCTCGCCGTGCAGCGGTTTATCCGACACACACAGCAAGGTTCCATAGGGCACCCTAAAGCGAAAACCGTTGCCCGCTATGGTTGCACTTTCCATGTCCAATGCAATCGCCCGCGACTGGCTTAAGCGCTGCACCGGGCCAGAGTGATCCCGCAATTCCCAATTGCGATTATCGACGGTTGCAACCGTTCCCGTACGCATGATTTTTTTAAGCTCATAGCCTTCAAGTTCGGTGACGCTTGCCACGGCTGTTTCAAGCGCAATCTGAACCTCGGCCAAAGCCGGAATTGGCACCCAAGACGGCAGGTCGGCATCCAGCACTTTATCTTCGCGCAGATAGGCATGGGCGAGCACAAAATCACCCAAACTTTGAGAGTTGCGCAGCCCGGCACAATGGCCCAGCATGACCCAGGCATGGGGCCGCAAAACAGCGATATGGTCGGTGGCCGTTTTTGTATTTGAGGGGCCGACACCAATGTTGACCAACGTGATTCCATTGCCGTTTTCGCGCGTTAAATGATAGGTCGGCATCTGCGGCGTGCTGCTGGTATTGGGGATATCCGCTTTTGGATCAGTGATGACCTGATTGCCGGAGCTGACAAAGCTTGTGTAACCGCTTTTAGGATCTGCCAGCGCTTGG
>CABZJG010000193.1 GCA_902525995.1 Paracoccaceae bacterium
CACTGTGCGGGTGTGAAGATTGCCGGCAGGCCTTGGCATGGGGCACCGCTCAGGGTGGCCGTTCTGCGGACCCGTTGCCGCATTTATTCTATATCCGCTCGGACATCACCTGCGTTCAAGGGCTTGAGTTTATGCAGCCTGTACAGCTTCGTGGCGAAGCAAAATCGATACGGGTTTATTGCACCACCTGCTATGCTGTAATTGCCGTGGATCACCCCGGCTATCAGGATCACGTATTCATGTTTTTCAAGGGCCACTGTGACACCTCGAGCGATCTGACTTTAAAGCCTTCAGCCGCCATTTATATGAACGATTATCCTGACAAGCCGATACCCAATATTCCAGCGGACATTCCAGTGTTTCAAAGCTTTCAAGACCCGAAGAACCAAGAACGGTTTCGCGCTCTGCCTGCTGTAAGTAATAGTTTTCGTATTCCTGCTGAGCCGGCGGAAGGACAAAGCCTTCGTGAATTGATCCCAAATATGCAACCGCTTAGAGTTTTGAACCTCGCCAAAGGCGCTCTGGTTTAAGGTCGATGTAGCCTGTTCAAACTATTAGCATTTTGCGAATCCGATCCACAAGTGTGCCGTCCGACAGGGGTATGTCCCGCAGCCTGCTGTAATCGGTAAAACCAAGCGATGAGTAAAACGCAAGGCCCCCCTGATTATTGGCGCGGATGGTGGCATCAATGCAGCGCGCGCCGGCGCTTTGCGCAGCAGCGAGGGTTTTTGTAAAAAGCGCCTTGCCAATGCCGCGCCCCTGAAAATCTGCATCCACAAAGCTGGCGATCAAGGCCCAGTCGGCGGGCAAACTGTCTGGCCCGGGCCAGTTTGGGTCGCTCCATTCCAGCGCTTGAAACCCGGCAATGGTTCCGCCGACCTCGGCCACAAAGCAGCTGATGGCCAAAGGCGGCGCAAGATAATGGTTGAGCAGGCGCTCTCCATTGAAAGGGTGTAAATGGGCGGTGGTGCCGCCCGCCTTGATAATCTGGTTCAGCAGCGCGGCAAGCGCGTCCGCATCTGCTGGCGTGGCCGGTCTGAGCTTGATTTGGCTCATAGCTCATCCAGCAGGTCTGAGTGCCGGTCAATATACGCCTGCCGCGCCGCTTTGGGTGCACGCAGATCAATTTTAAGACCGTTAATAAGGTTGTGATCCGGCGCCCCGAAAAACCCATCGGCCTCTTTGGCTGAAAACCCTGCGATCTGGGTGGCCTCCATCCAGGCGCTTATTTTGTCGGCCTTTTTAATTTGCGTTTTAACCGCGGTGGGCAGTTTGGCCGGCAGGCCAAAGCGAATATGGATCGCTGCGCTCAGCCGCTCATCCAGCGCTTCATAGCCCGGCCCTACGGCGGCTTTGACCGGGGAAATCATATCCCCAATGACATATTCGGGCGCATCATGCAGCAGGGCGGCAAGCCGCCATTTGGTGGGGGCTTTGGGGACAAGACGGCCATAGATATCTTCTACAA
This sequence comes from Paracoccaceae bacterium, assembly GCA_902525995.1. Taxonomy (GTDB): domain Bacteria; phylum Pseudomonadota; class Alphaproteobacteria; order Rhodobacterales; family Rhodobacteraceae; genus CABZJG01. The sequence continues at coordinate 1,469 of CABZJG010000193.1, forward strand.
GCAGCGAATGCTCGGCCACGGAATAGGCAAAATCGCCCTGGGTTTGACCATTCCAACGCGCCACAAAGGCAAGCCCATGGGCAATATCTTCGACCTCGATATCGACCGGTGTCGGATCCAGCAAATCGAGCCGGCGACCCGATAGCATGCGTTGCCATGCGCGTGGTTGTTTCATTTAGGCCTCTTGCAGTTTCGATGATATCTGCACCAAGCTGTTGGAAGGCGCAAGCTTTGCAACCCCTGCAACGCCCGGTTTCTGTCCCGCAAGCGGCTTATTTCATGCAAAAGTGACCGGCGGCTTTACCTGATTGCCGCGGGATCTAAGTTATGCTAGGCGCCAGATGAGAATTTTAGGAGATCGCCCCCATGAGCACTGATTATATTGTCAAAGACATTGCCCTGGCTGAATTTGGCCGCAAAGAATTGGATATTGCCGAAACCGAAATGCCCGGATTGATGGCGCTGCGCGCTGAATATGGCGAAAGCAAGCCATTGACCGGCGCGCGCATCGTTGGCTCGCTGCATATGACCATTCAAACCGCGGTTCTTATTGAAACACTGGTTGAACTGGGCGCAGATGTGCGCTGGGCCTCATGTAACATCTTTTCGACCCAAGACCATGCGGCGGCGGCCATTGCAGCAGGCGGCACGCCGGTTTTTGCGATCAAAGGTCAAAGCCTGACCGAGCATTGGGATTACCTTGACCGGTCCTTTTTGTTCCCCGAAGGCGCAAATATGATTTTGGATGATGGCGGCGATGCAACGCTTTATGTGTTGCTGGGCGCGCGGGTGGAAGCCGGTGAAACCAACCTTATCGAAGTGCCCACTTCCGAAGAAGAAGAGGCGGTTTTTGCACAGATTAAAAAGCGTATGGCCGAAAGCCCCGGCTGGTTCACCAAACAGCGTGATATGATCCAAGGTGTATCCGAAGAAACCACCACTGGCGTGCACCGGCTCTATGAGTTGGTCAAACAGGGCCAATTGCCGTTCCCGGTGATCAATGTCAACGACAGCGTCACCAAGTCTAAGTTCGACAATAAATATGGCTGTAAAGAATCGCTGGTGGATGGTATCCGCCGCGCCACCGACACGATGATGGCCGGTAAAGTGGCTGTTGTGTGTGGCTACGGCGATGTGGGCAAAGGCTCTGCTGCCTCACTGCGCGGCGCGGGTGCGCGCGTGAAAGTTACCGAAGTTGATCCGATCTGTGCTTTGCAAGCAGCGATGGACGGCTTTGAAGTGGTGCTGCTTGAAGACGAGCTGGACACAGCGGATATCTTTATCACCACCACTGGCAACAAAGATGTTATCCGCATCGAACATATGCGCGGTATGAAAGATATGGCCATCGTCGGAAATATCGGCCATTTCGATAATGAAATTCAGGTGGCCCATCTTAAAAACCACAAATGGACCAACATCAAAGATCAGGTCGATATGATCGAAATGCCAAATGGCAACCGTTTGATATTGCTGTCCGAAGGCCGCCTTTTGAACCTTGGCAACGCCACAGGCCATCCGTCCTTTGTGATGTCTGCTTCGTTTACAAACCAAGTTCTGGCGCAGATCGAGCTGTGGAGTAAAGGCGATGAGTATAACAATGAGGTCTATATTCTGCCCAAGCATCTTGATGAAAAAGTGGCGCGGCTGCATTTGGGCCGCATTGGTGTCAAGCTGACCACATTGGAAAAAGAACAGGCTGACTATATTGGCGTCACACCAGAGGGGCCGTTCAAGCCGGAACATTATCGGTATTAAGCGGCTGCATTTTGTCGGCAAAGCCTGTTGACTGGCGCTGTCACCCGCTTGGCGCGATCATGGGGGGGTGCTGCGCGAGATTTAAACTAAATTTGCCTTACTTGGTTCTTGGTTTTTGACGCGCATTTGGGTTAGCTTTAATCACCGCGCCAGGATGGCCGGACCCGTCGTAAACACCTGACGTGCCGTGGGAGCACAAGGGGTGATATGAGGGTTCCGG
>CABZJG010000194.1 GCA_902525995.1 Paracoccaceae bacterium
GTTTTGAGACGTAGAGCGTAAAAAGACGGGTTTTGAGACGCGATACAGGGTAACTTTGATGCCAGACAGGGTTAGCCTTGAACATGCCCTTTAAACGTAGGTTTCGAGACAAGCCATCTCGTGCCCCAGATAAGAAAAACCAAAAGTCGGCTACGCGTTTGCTTTCACAATGGAATTTCTGCCGCAGGCTGGTCTTATGGTGTCATTCTGCCCCTAGCCGTAACAGATGGGGTGGATGCCCCCTCCACGAACGGCATCACAATGTGCCATGGTGTATTATCGCCACCACCAAAGAAAGCAAGCATCTATGAATAACAATATCATCATCGGAATAGATTTGGCAAAGAACGTGTTCTAGGTACACGGATCCCGTCGCGACGGATCCGTTTTATTTCGGAAAAAACTGACCCGTCCCCAGCTTAAAAAATTCATGTCCGCATACGAACCCTGCTTAGTGGCAATGGAAGCCTGTGGTACTTCTCACTACTGGGCTCGCGAATTGTCGAAGGCCGGTCACGATGTGAAGTTAATTCCACCGACTTATGTGAAACCCTTTTTAAAACGTCATAAAAACGATGCAGCTGATGCAGAGGCCATCACCGAGGCAGCAATTCGTCCTAACATGTCCTTTGTAGAGCCAAAATCAGTGGATACTCAGGCACTAACAATGATGATGAGGACACGTGGTCAACTAATAAGCCAACGCACTGCCACCGCAAACGCGCTTCGCAGCCATTTGGCTGAGTTTGGTTTGATTGCTCCTGTGGGCATGAAGAATATTGCTCAACTGCGCAAGCGGCTTGAGGAAGCCGAAGATATTCCAACTCTTGTTAGCGAAATGGTGGATATGCATCTTGCCCAGATATCCAAACTCTCAGAGAATATAGAAGCATTAAACGCAAAGATCAAAACCCACTGCACCCTGAGCGCATCAGCGCGCCTTTTACAAACCATGCCTGGAATCGGTCCCATCGGAGCCATGATCATTGAGGCATTCGCCCCGGACATGCAGGGCTTTGCGAATGGGCGCGATTTCGCGGCATGGTTGGGGTTGGTACCTATGCAGAATTCTAGTGGTGGCAAAACCAGCCTCGGGCGAACAACAAAGATGGGCCAAAAGGATATTCGGCAAGCGCTAATTACTGGGGCTATGAGTTGTATCGCCTCGGTAAGCCAACATGGAAAGCGCTGTCACCCTTGGCTTCAAGACAAACTTGACCGGAAACCCAAAATGATTGCAGCCATTGCATTGGCTAACAAAATGGCGCGTTCAATTTGGGCTATGCTGATAAGGAATGAAACCTACAAAGCGCCGATCTCAATGCGGGCTCAATGAATAGAGGGCATCATATGATTGCCCTTTATAAGCGAGGAGTGCACTGAATAATATGGAAGTCGATTGAACTGATCGCGATTGGGAAGCCAGATAGGGGCCGGGTGTTAAGAGCCCGTGGAACAGAATTGGACCCAATCCGCGAACAAACCATACCGGCCCGCGGCGCGTGAAAAGTCGCAAGTGAGAGGCCTGACACAAGACCGCAATCAATCGTTGCCTAAAACTTCAAAAACTTCTTGCTAAACCGGGGGCATCCACACAAGACCCCCAGATGCCAACTTAGCTACCTAGATAGCATGGATATGAAGTTTGAGATGTGCTGAAAGTCGAGGCAGCCCCTTTGCGACTAACATCATACGATACGCAGCTTCACTTGGCTTACCTCGCAATCTCGCGCGGTGGTTCCGAATGACTTCCAAAGCTTTGGTAGGGTAATGCTCAAGGGTGCTAGCAAGAAACTGATCGCAAGTTCCACGCTCAAGATCAAAGTCTGCAAGTATATCGTTAGGAAAATGTTTAATATTGTCCGTGACGATATATTGAGCTTTGCACTCAATCGCAGCCGCAACGACGTGACGATCATCACGGTCAGTCGTTAAAGGGATCAAATCAATATACCGCTCATACCCTTCTTCGACCCATGCATCGTCGAAATGTTCCCTCATCAACTTGTCTGTACGTCGCAGATTAGCTTCCTTGTCGGGATACTTATCGATGGCATTCGTTAACCACTCCTGCTGAATGGCTTTAGTCCACCTAGCCCTATACAAATCCGCTTCAAAAAAACTCAGCAGTAAGTCCCGTTTCATGTTTGGAAATAGAACACATGCATCTAGAACAGCAGTGTATCGATTTGCACTAGGTAGCAATTATTCACCAAGCTCCTCGGCGATTGATTGCATTTCATCCAAAGCAGATTTTCTGCCCATGGATCGTTTAGATTTGTATTTGAGCACATCCTCCAACGACAGTCGTCGATGAGTGCCAACCATCTCACACTGCAAATCGTCGTTGTTTATGAGCTTGATCAGATAGGGGCGTGAAACATTTAGAAAATCCGCTGCTTCCTGAGTCGTCAACTGACGTGAAAGCGGGGCAAATGTAACGGTATCGCCACGAGCAACAATGCTAAACAAATCACTGACAAGGTTCACCAAAGACTCCGAGAGAATAGCATCACCAATATTAAGGGTGCCATCTTTTTCTCGGTTTGTCGCAATTGCCGTCATTGCTCCAGCAGCACTGTTGATTTCCTCCGGTGTAGGAAGTCGATCACCGAAGTTCACTTTGATTGGGTCCGCCATATTCTTTCTCCTTGATTACATCTTGCAATCTGGCGTTTTTGTAACGCTCTTGCCCAACAGATGGCATTAACTTGTAGTAAATGCAAGCGAAATATTCGAAACATTCGAAATCACACCACTATGCTTAAGCCACCCAACGCATCAGCGCTGCAACGGCTTGTTCAGGCTCATCGCGGACACAACGAGAGATGGGTTTAGGCAGTCGATCTATGACTACCTGTGCGACGATAAGACGGGCTTGCCTGTCCAATCCTACAGTGATGATGACCTGGACCTGAAGACAGGGATGATCTTCAATTTCTTTGAGCAGTGAGCCAGGAGAGCTGCTTTTGCCTCCGCATACGTTCAATATGACCGCGAGATGATTGCCTATGCAACCACCAACCACGCAGTTGTGGCAATGATCCGCTAGATGGCGGCCAACTACGCCAAGCACAACGTGCGTTTCAATGCGCTTTGCCCGGGCTTTATCGACATTCTTCGGGCGGCCTCTTAATAATTTAAAAAGGAAGGTCGGTTCATCGGTCTCTTCGTACCGGTTGAGTCCAAGGAACTCACCAGTTCGCTTGTTTAAGTATGGGTCAATCCAATCCAAGAATTTCGAAATTTCACCCTCATAGATTTGGATTTTTCACGCCTTTTGTTAGTATTTCTCTTTTCCCAGTAGGATTGCCGCCCCGTATTTGCCTAGCTGGCCCGAAGCTGCATATTTGGACCATGAGCACAGAACGGTGCAAGGCATTTG
>CABZJG010000195.1 GCA_902525995.1 Paracoccaceae bacterium
GACAGAACCGAGCGATGAGCACGATCATCGTGAGAGGCACAGAGAGAGATAGCAAAACGCCAACATAGATCACAACGAACAAGAGATCGAGAAACACGCCCGTCGTGGTTCCAACTAGGAAATTTCGGATCGTGTCGGTTTCACTGACCCGCGCGATTGTTTCACCAACGGACCACTTGCGAAAGTGGCTGAAGGGCAGTTTGAAGAGATGGTCAAAAATTCGTGACCCAAATTCACGCGTGACCTTATTAGCTGTCAAAATTCCAAGTAAGCTAGACAATACTTCAAAGCCCATTTGGAATAAGCTCACCGCTGCAAAAATGGCGACGACAACGATAAGCGAGGCTTCTCGCTGAAACGGGAGAATGCGGTCAATGATGACCTGAAAAATGAACGGCTCAACTAAGCCTATGAGCCGTAAGCAGATCGCAAGGAAGACCAATTCAATGTATAGCGGCGTATATTTCCAGAGCGACTGTGTGAACCATGAAAGCGGGATTTCACGCCCGTTGTTATTCTCTATGGACATTGTCGAACCTGTTTGATCTCGGTAATAATGCAGGCTCTGGGAATGGCATTTGCATCCGGACTTGTCGCAACAATAATCAAGCTGTCGCCTTTAGGAAAAACGGAAGCTAGACGCTCCTGAACGTCTTTTGCCTGAATGGTCTCCAGCAGCTCACCCAAACGAGGCGCATCACCTGGGTCACGACCATCCAATGCCAGCTCCAGCATTGTTCTTGCTGCAACATCTACAAACAGCACGTTTTGCGCAGTGGCATCTGCTATTCCCTGTCGAAGGCCATCTAGACCGGTTAGATCGGGGTTACTTCGATACATTTCATACCTTTCTCGGACCAAATTTGCCGCTTGTGCAAGCTTCTCGGTTTCGACTTCCCCTCCTATAAACATGACCCGGGTCGCACGGTCATAATTTGTGAATCCAGCCTGAAATGCGTAGCTTGCTCGCAGTTCGGTGCGCACGGCATCAAATAACGGACCATCCCCTGTTCGCGCGAAAAACTGCAATGCAAGTAAGTCGGTCAGGTCACCGCCTTCAGATGTGGGTGGGAGTTGTCCGATAAAACCGAGTGTTGATTTCTTGGCATCAGGTTGGTGCAACAGGATAGTTCTAGGAGCAAAGTCCGGTTGAACTACAGAATTGGGTAGCGGGCGTCCTAGCGGCAGGTCAGCGAGCAGCCGGTCGATGGCTTTTCCTGCTTCCGGACTTGAGATCGCCCCAGTCACTACGATTGTTCCACCAGTTTGTACGATGGTCTCATCGTGCCAACGACGCAAACCATCTTCTGAAACCCCTTCGATTGCCCCAAGATTGGGAAGGCTGAGGAATGTGTTGAGCGGTCCGTCGTCGAGAATGGCCAGTCTGGCAACTGCCCACATTTGATGACCAGCTTGAGTTTGAGCTTGCGTTTGGTTTGCCAATAAGCCCTGTTTGATACGATTCACCCACTTCTGATCAAACTGCGGTGATGAAAGCATCTCGCTCCCGATCGAAATAACCTCTTCGATGTGCTCTTTTGGAAAGCTCAACTCGCCAATCGCATGGTTTGCTCGGACGTATAGCTGACCGCTTGAATTCTTGTCGTTGAACAGTTCTAATACGTCCTGTGGCGCAAGATCATCAGTGCCGCCGCTGAGAATAGATTCTGCCGCCACATATGGCACAGCTGGATTCCGCCCATCTTCATATGCCCAAAGCATCGGCCAAGCTATTGTAATTGTTATGTCTGTTACCCCATCTTCGTAGATGGGCATAAAGTGGAATGGGTAACCATTGGGAGTTTTGGTTAATATAACCTTTCGGCTCTTATCTTCATTACAAGAAGACAACAAGAGTACGATGGCTCCACAAATCAGCAACTTATTCATTCTAAAATTATCCTTTTGCATTGATGAGGCGCGTCACTTCGCGGCCTTCATTTAAAAGAGAATCTAATAATATATTTACATCTTCAAGGCGAATATTTTTCAACGCGTTTTTCTGATCTGACAGGGAGTGTATGGTTCTTCCGGACATGAGTTGCCCAAGAACCAAATCGAGGTTGTAGCTAGGGCGATCCCGGTCAATGACACTATTCAGACCGCCTTCTATACGAGCTAACACACGCTCAAAGGTCTCTTGAGTAAGTCCAGTTTCTAAGGTTTCTAGAAGAGTACTTTTAAAAGTATTTTCAAGCTCATCCAATGAAATATCACTGTCAGGATATGCAGTGACGCTGATCTCAACATACTTGTTTGCAATGAGTTCAATCTGGAGAGAAAAGCTTCTAGCAACAAACTGTTCAAATTTAAGTGGACCAGCCAAACCTCCGGGCAGCGACGAGTTTAGAACATTCTCCACGATTTGTAAGAGCATCAAACACTGCACCGGCGCATCGCAAGAAACGAACGGCGTGAGTTTGCGATAAATATAGGTGTCTGCGCTCAAATTAGTTAGGGATAAAGAATCTCTATCTATAATTAAACCATCTTCGACCCAACCAGAAGTGCTACCATCCGCGACTGGCTTAGAACCTGCTGCCCCTGGTAGAGAAGCCAAAGTGGACTCAAAACGTGACTCAGTCATGTTGCCGTAAACTAACAAAGTAGCTTCTGATAGAACGTGGCTTTCTCTATGAAGTTCTTCTGCAATATCGAGAGAATACTGCGCGATGATCGGCGGTTCCCCTATAACTGATCGGGCTAAGGTTCCCTTGCCATAAAGAGCAGTGTCCATGTCCCTAATGATGGGATACAAAGGTTGCTCTGCAAATCGATAGTCGTATTCTCTTAAAACAATATCGCGCTCTTGTAAGGCAAAATCAGTTTCTACTCTTAACGGACTAGAAACTGAAAGCAGCCTTTGCAAATCACTGTTTAGATCGCTTTCAGTGGTCTTTAGCCAGTAGCCAGTGCTAAAAAGGTTGGTCCAAGCGTTAGAGTGACTGTTTTTAAATTCTCTTGTGTTTTCAAAGGCACTTAGCCAAGCTAGATGCTCCACATAATGCGCCATCCCTTCATCAAAAGGATTCAACGCCTCACCGGAAGGAAACACTAGGTAGAGGTAGATATTTTCAATTTCTGGGTTTGGGATAAGTACAGCGTTCGAATATATTGAAGAACTCGCTAGATATACTTCTGGGTTAGACTTAGGGGGAAGAATTTTGTTTATCAGAGGCCAGGAACAAAGTGCTATGGCAACCACGGCAACAATATAATTAAGTATTCTCAAACAATGACTCCCAAAAAGGTCACTAGTACTGGCAAAACGCAAAAATTGCAATCCTGAGTTGAGTAATAATTCTATTAATTTAGGGAAATGCTGGGAGCAAGACATAGTGCGTCTAGTATTCAGATTGACGTTCATCTTGAGGGCGGTTTGGAG
>CABZJG010000196.1 GCA_902525995.1 Paracoccaceae bacterium
GCGCAGCTGATGCCAGTGGCCAGTTGGATGGAAAGTGTCGGGCAATTTCGGGCCCGTAATCCAGAGGGGTTGATCATGGCCCAGCCGGATTTTTCCCGCGCCTACGGGCGCAACCCCTATGTGGGTTATGACGGCAGCACGCATCCTTTTGTGTACAGTGGCGAGCTACCGCCGCATGATATCCCGGCTTTGGCGCGGGTGGTGCGGGTTGGGCCGCGGGCTTGGCCGCTTAGCCGGCTGCGCGAAACCGGCGAGCTGAGCGAGGCGGGCGTGCGCCTGACATGGCAAGCCGGCCAAAGCAGCGCTCTTGACACTGCGCAGATTACAAAAGGCCGCGATGTAGGGTCAATCCGCGTGCGCGATGCGGCCGGGCGCGACCTGCCGCATGACGTTATGTTTGCTTTTGCCTTTCACGCTCTTTGGCCCGATGGGCAATGGATGCTTGGTCCCTAGAGCCGCACACCGGATTCCATGATCTGGCGCCGATTAAGAAGCGAGTTGAACCAGCGCATGGCGTTTTTTGCCGGCGCTCAGCTTGATCGGAGTTTGAAGTGCCTCTGCATCAATCATCTGGCCCGCGTCACTCAGGGCGACATCATCCATGCGCGCCCCGTTTTCCGCGATCAGCCGCTTGGCCTCTTTACCGGATTTGACAAGGCCGGCTTTGACAATCAACTGCACCACCGAAATGCCGCTGCCCACGTCTTCTGCGCTCAGCGTTACGGTTGGCAAATCATCGCCCACGCCGCCCTTTTCAAACACTTCACGCGCGGTGGATTCGGCTTTGGCCGCCGCCTCTGCGCCATGCAGCAGGGTGGTGACTTCATTGGCTAAAACAATCTTGGCATGGTTGATTTCGGCGTCCTGCAGCGCGGCAAGGCGGTCGCATTCATCAAGCGGGAGTTCGGTGTAAAGCTTAAGGAAGCGGCCCACATCCGCATCCGTGGTATTGCGCCAGAACTGCCAGAACTCATAGGGGCTGCGCATGTCTGCATTAAGCCAGACCGCACCATCCTGAGTTTTGCCCATCTTTTTGCCATCGGAGGTTTCCAACAGCGGTGATGTCAGTCCAAAGACACCGGCATCTGCAATGCGCCGGCTAAGGTCGATACCATTGACGATATTGCCCCATTGATCCGATCCGCCCATCTGCAGCATACAGCCATAGCGCTGGTGCAGTTCCAGAAAATCATAGGCCTGAAGGATCATGTAGTTAAACTCTAGAAATGACAGCGACTGCTCGCGGTCAATGCGCGATTTAACCGATTCAAAGCTAAGCATCCGGTTGACCGAAAAATGCCGCCCAATATCGCGCAGAAAATCAAGATAGTTCAATTTATCAAGCCATTCGGCATTGTTGACCATCACCGCATCTGATGGTCCATCCCCATAGGTGATATAGGCCGAAAACGCGGTTTTGATGCCGGCGATATTCTGGTCAATTTGGTCTGGCGACAAAAGCGGCCGCTCGTCGGAGCGAAAGCTGGGATCGCCCACTTTCGTCGTGCCGCCGCCCATCAATGTGATCGGCTTGCCGCCGGTTTTTTGCAGCCAGCGCAGCATCATGATTTGCATCAAGCTGCCCACATGCAGCGATGAGGCCGTTGCATCAAATCCGATATAGGCTGGCACGATGCCATCGCATAATGCATCGTCAAGCCGTGAATAATCCGTGCAATCCGCGACAAACCGGCGTTCCATCATAATTTTTAGAAAATCAGACTTTGGTTGAAAGGTCATATCGGGCCTCGTTTCGGATCGTTCGGTTCATCCTATAGCCCTCTATCCCTTTGAGGGAAAGACCATGTTTTGTGAAAACCCCAATTGCCGTTCTGCCGTGGGGTAAATCTTGGATTTTGCGGGAACGCTGCTAGGCTTTGCAAGCATAAATTTCAATGGTTTTTGGGGTGGGTAGCCCCGTGAAGTTCGTTCAGTATTTAGATGAGGCAATAGCTTGGCCATAAAAAACGCAAAAGCGCATGCAGCAGCCATCGTGGCAGCATCAATTGCCGGTTTGACCGTTATCTTCACCAGTATTCTAATGCAATCGGTTGACCCGTTGCTGGCCGCAACACTGCGCTATTGTGTGGCCAGTTTAAGCGTGTTGCCATTTTTGATCTGGAATTGGTCTGCGGTTCGCAGAATGTCGCGTCGGGATTTTATCGCAATATGCGGGCTTGGAGTTTTGTTTTATTTTCTGTTTCCCTATTTGTTCAATCAATCCTTGGAACTGACCACCGCGGCGCGCGGATCGCTGATTATGTCTTTGCTGCCCATTATGGCTTTGAGCATTGGTGTGGCGTTCAAGGTTGAAACACTCAACCTGTTCAAAGTACTGGGCTGCGGTCTGGCCATTTTGGGTGTTGGTTTAAGTGTTTACGATGGTTTGGCGCTGGGCGCTGCGGGCGCGGATGCGTTGACGGGCGACTTGATTATGATAGCAGCGGTGAGTGTTGCTGCTAGCTTTACCGTCTTCTCGAAGCGTTACTTTCAAAAATACGGACCTTGGGCGGTATTGTATCTTGCTATTTGCGCCGGTTTTTTAGTGCCGTTGCCGGTCACTGCAGCCGTGATAGATTTCAGCGTTCTTCCGGCGTTGACGAGCTTAGAATTTACCCTGTTGTTTTTACTGGGCACTTTAGGGGTGCCCATTCAGTTTGGTTTGTTTTCTTGGAGCATTAATCAACTGGGGCCATCGCGCGGAGCCATGTATATCGTGCTGATGCCGATCACCGCCACTATTTTGGCGGTGATTGCGCTGAATGAAACTCTTACGCCATTATTTGTTGCTGGGCTGGCTTTGATTGTCGGGGCAATCATTTTGGCAAATCGCGAGCCAAAAACTTTGCTCTGAGGATTTGTTAATAGAATAAAAACAGTTTTGGGCGCTTCAAAGCGCTGTCACATCAAGCAAATTCGAAGCTGATCGCTCTTTGCTCAGGTGTCTAGGGTGTTGTCCAAAGCCCGGTCTAATTGTTGGTCTTTGAGTTGCTGAGTATAGCTTTGAAGATCGAATTGATTATTTTCTTGTGCAATATCAGCGGCAGCATCTGCATTCATTTTGCGGGCTGCGGCGCTAATTTCCACTTGAACCGACGGTGCGGCGCTTTGCTTTGCAACCGGCGCCTCGCTGGGCCTGTCGCTGCGCTTGTTTTCAACCGCGATTTGCGCGCGCTCATCGGTGCTACTGTTGTAGGCCTGTTCCAAATATGAGCCAAGACTGCTCGCCGTTACTTCTGCCATAATATACCTCAAAAAGAAGAGTTAAATATGTGTAACCCATTGATTGTGTGCTGCTCTTTCCCGATTGTTTTGCCTTTTTTAACTCTGTTTGAAAATATATTCCGATTTTTTTTGATCAAGTGTTGCAGAATTGTTA
>CABZJG010000197.1 GCA_902525995.1 Paracoccaceae bacterium
TGCCGTGGATATGAAAGGAGCTCTGGATGCTACAGCCTCTAGTGGTCATTGTGAGACGAAAGCGCATGGGTCGGTAACACGTACCATTTTAGACCTGATGCGCCCTCGAAACTTCGGGGGCTTTTTTATATCTACGACGAAATGAATTACGGCCCTATGGGTCACGCAGTCAAAATGGAGCAAGAGTATGACACGCCAGATGAGCGGAGCAAAAATGGTAGTTCAAGCGCTGAAAGATCAGGGCGTTGACACAGTTTTCGGATATCCTGGCGGCGCTGTGCTACCGATTTATGACGAAGTATTTCAGCAAAATGATATACGCCATATTCTTGTGCGGCACGAGCAAGGCGCGGTCCATGCCGCAGAAGGCTACGCGCGGGCGACCGGCAAGCCCGGCGTTGTGTTGGTGACCTCGGGTCCGGGGGCCACAAATGCGGTCACTGGTTTGACCGATGCGCTGATGGATTCGATCCCGATCGTTGTTCTGACTGGACAGGTTCCAACCTTTATGATCGGATCCGACGCCTTTCAAGAGGCCGATACAGTTGGCATCACCCGCCCCTGCACGAAACACAATTGGCTGGTCAAAGATACGGCAGAATTGCCGGATATCATCCATCAGGCATTTCATGTTGCAACCGCTGGCAGACCGGGTCCAGTTTTGGTGGATATTCCCAAAGATGTTCAATTTGCCTCGGCGGAATACACACCAAAAACCAAAGCGAAAACCAATCACTACCAACCCCGTACCAAAGGCGATCGGGATCAGATAACTGCTTTGGTTGAAGCGCTTGAAACCGCCGAGCGACCGATTTTTTATACCGGCGGCGGCGTGATAAACTCAGGCAATTCCGCAAGCCAATTGCTGCGTGAATTGGTTGAAGCCACGCAATTTCCCATCACCTCGACCCTGATGGGGCTTGGCGCCTATCCCGCCTCTGGAAAAAACTGGCTTGGAATGTTGGGGATGCACGGTCTTTACGAAGCCAACTTGGCGATGCATGATTGCGATTTGATGATCAATATCGGCGCACGCTTTGACGATCGGATAACCGGACGTCTTGACGCCTTTAGCCCAAATTCACGCAAAGCCCATATCGACATTGACCCCTCGTCGATCAACAAGGTGATCCACGTCGACATCCCGATCATCGGTGACATTGCCCATGTGCTGGAAGATCTGCTGAACATCTGGAAAGCGCGCGGCCGCAAAACCAACTCGGCTGCCGTAAAATCATGGTGGAGCCAAATAGAAGAGTGGAAAAAAGTTAGATGTCTTGATTTCCAACCAAGCAAAAAGACCATCAAACCTCAGCATGCGCTGATGCGGCTGGAAGAGCTGACAAAACATCGCAAAGACAGATTTATTTGCACCGAAGTTGGCCAACACCAAATGTGGGCCGCACAGTATTTGGGCTTTGAAGATCCAAACCATTGGATGACATCAGGCGGTCTGGGCACTATGGGATACGGGTTTCCAGCCTCGATCGGCGTTCAAATGGCCCATCCAGAGGCCTTGGTGATCAATGTGGCGGGCGAAGCCAGCTGGCTAATGAATATGCAAGAAATGGGCACTGCGGTGCAATATCGGCTGCCGGTTAAACAGTTTATTTTAAACAATGAACGGCTTGGAATGGTGCGCCAATGGCAAGAGCTGCTGCATGGAGAGCGGTATTCGCATAGCTGGTCCGAGGCTCTGCCGGATTTCGTAAAATTGGCTGAAGCTTTTGGCGCCAAGGGCATTTTATGCACAGACCCCAACGATCTTGATGATGCAATTATGGAAATGCTCGCCTATGATGGGCCTGTCATCTTTGATTGTTTGGTGGAAAAGCATGAAAACTGTTTCCCAATGATCCCGTCGGGCGAGCCGCATAATAAAATGCTCTTGGGCGAAGCCAGCACCAAAGATACCATTGGCAGCAGCGGCGCCGTGATGGTGTAAGCTGCACCCAACCCTTGATAATTTATCTGATACAGCAGAAAGCAACAAAATGTCCGCTCTGAAAATCAAAAAAGGTTCGTCCAAACATTCGGCCTATAACTTAAGGTCAAACTTTGGGGAAGAAAGCGAAACCCATACATTGGCTGTGCTGGTGGACAATGAAGCCGGCGTTTTGGCCCGGGTTATTGGTTTATTTTCTGGGCGTGGTTATAACATCGACAGCCTGACAGTCGCCGAAGTGGACCATCAAGGCCATCTAAGCCGGATCACCATTGTCACCACCGGCACGCCCCAGGTCATTGAGCAGATAAAAGCGCAACTGGGCCGGATTGTGTCGGTTCATGAGGTTCACGACCTTACAGTAGAAGGAAGTTCCGTTGAGCGAGAGCTGGCGCTTTTAAAAGTCGACGGCAAGGGTGAGAAACGCGTTGAAGCCCTGCGCCTTGCGGATATTTTTCGCGCGAATGTTGTCGACAGCACTTTAAAAAGCTTTGTTTTTCAAATCACTGGGACACCTGATAAGGTTGATGCCTTTGCCGATCTTATGCGCCCATTGGGCCTAAGTGAAATTGCCCGAACCGGTGTCGCTGCGCTGTCTCGTGGGGGCACCGATCCAGAAGAGTAAGTTTAGTTGCTAACGGCAATTCTATGCAGTTGCACGTCGGCTTCGCTCGGATGTCTTTCGAAATGCGACCACATTTCCACAAGTGTTTGTTTGGCTATTCTTCATTTCTGCCTTTGCAACAGCCAAACCGCCAGCCAGATCTGGAAACTTTGCGGCCGCAATCAGTTCAACTTTGGAGGCCCGCCGAACAGTGCACCACTCCCGCACGTGAAACTTGATAAGATCGCCGACACCCAGTTGGTGTTTTTCGGCAGCCACCAGTGAAATCGCATCAGTGTGAGGGTTGAAATAGGCAAGTTTTCCATGGTCTTCACACCATATTACGGCTCTTTGGGCTTTTTGATCGCTCCATAAGATAAAACCATACATAGCAGTACCCTTTGTCGTTTCATTGCCTAATTTTGTTTTAAAATGGATGACCCTTATGGAGTGAGATTTCAAAATAATTGACTGCTCGCGAAACCGAGATTTCATATGAAACCGCTAACTTGTTCCATATTAGCGATGTAGAAATATAGCCTTCTACGGCATTTTTCCTGAGAGTAGGCTCTAACCTGAGATCGGCACATAGTGATTTTAAACTCGCGTCAAACTGTGCAATACTACTTAGTTTAAGTTTGGCTGGTGATACATTCATAATGCCTCAGAATAAGTTACCAGTTCGGGATATACCCGATCTGATAAGACTATTTTTTACAAGTTTGTTCAGCTTCCAGCCATCGTCCACCGTTATCCAAGCAAACATCTTGTGCAACATATGGACTAAATCGCAGAAATAAAATCAAACCAGCAACTACCACTACAA
>CABZJG010000198.1 GCA_902525995.1 Paracoccaceae bacterium
AGGACACCATTTCGCCTTACGGGCAGAAAAATAAATTTATATACCCCCAAGCACCACAAAGACGAAAAAAAAAAGCCGCCATCATGAAGAAAATCGAGCATGTTTTATACTATCATAATTCATCAAAAATTCAAAATTAGCTCTGTGGAGTTGCCTCCAGTGCCTGAAGCCTTTCTTCTATCTCAGTCGGCTCCAGCCTGCGCCTGTAGCTATCGATAAGGCCCGCAAGCATGTTCTCTCACAAGCAGTAAGGCCCCCTTCGAATAAATACTAAAATTTCCAGCTCAGGAAAATCTTGATGTAATTCAGCTTATTATCTAGCCTTGATAAGAGTAGTTTATAGATCAGAGTAGTTTTTATGCGGACCGTTTTGCTCACTGCAGTGTTTGTCGCCTTTGCTGTTCCCGTCTTAGCACAGGATTTCAATAAGGGCGTTGAGGCTTATCGTACGGGTGATTATATCACTGCGATGAACGAATGGCGGCCTTTAGCCGAGCAAGGCAACATGGTGGCACAGTACGCTCTGGGCGTGATGTACGATTTGGGTGAAGGTGTCTCGAAAGACCCCAAGCAAGCCGTCAAATGGTACAGTCTGGCTGCGGAACAAGGGTATGCGTTAGCGCAATACAATCTGGGTATAATTTACGAAATAGGCGAAGGTGTTTTGCAAGATACCGAGCAAGCCGTCAAATGGTATAGCCGCGCCGCTGAGCAAGATTATGCTTTGGCCCAATATGCTCTGGGTGTGATGTATGATTTGGGGGAAGGTGTCTCGCAAGACCCCAAGCAAGCCATTATTTGGTATAGGAACGCTGCTGAACAAGGTTATGCTTTAGCGCAATACGCGCTAGGTGTGATCTATGAAAAAGGCGAAGGTGTCTTACAAGACCATCAAGAAGCCGTTAAGTGGTACAGACAAGCTGCTGGACAAGGCTATGCCTTAGCCCAATACGCTTTGGGCGTGATGTACGACAAGGGCTTAGGCGTCCTGCAAGATCAGATCTTAGCTCATATGTGGTACAATCTGGGCGCTGCCAATGGAAATGACTTTGGCGGCAAAAACAGAGATATCATAGCCCAAAAGATGAGCTCAGAAGATATCTCTAAAGCCCAAGCCTTGGCTGCAAAATGTATCAAAAGCGATGACGAAGACTGTGGGGCCTAACGTGATGACAAACGGCATACCCAAAGCGCCAGTGATGACGCTTTCGATATCAGTTGAACAAAAAATTAACATGCAACATCAAAGGATTGCAGATGGCCCATTGTTTGCAACACCTCAACAAGCGATAGTCAAAACAAGCAAAAACAAAACGTTCAACCTTGGTTAGGAAGTACATACAGTGAAACAAATCTGGTCATATTTTACTACCACCGTTGCCCATAAAGACAAAAAGCATCATGCGCATGAACATCTAGATGAAATGGGGTCTAAAGGTTGGGAATTGGTCTCGGTCGTTGGTCACCCCGATGAAGGCATAAGCATATTCTACTGGAAACAGCAAAACCACAAATCTGATGCATCTTTAGCTGATTATGCAGCGCAGCCCATACCACATAGCCGGCAAGACGGCTCTGAGGATCATGAGGTTGAAGCATATGAGGACGCTTTGGACAATTTTGAATCGGCGCAGGTTGCACTTAAAATTGGGGACAGAATTCCTGACTTTAAATTGCGCTCAACCGATGGGACATATTTTTCAACATCAAAAATATCCAAAAAACCGTGCTGTACTTTTATCCTGCTGACGGCACAGAATACTGTACCATTCAAGCCAAAGGCTTTTCAGCTGTTTATGAAACCATGATGGATATGGGTTTGGATATTATTGGAATATCACCAGATGACATTGACGCACACAATAAATTCAAAGACGACGAAGGTATTCCATTTCATCTACTGTATGATCAGTCATCAAAAGTTTGTTCGATTTTCGGCTTGTCACAAAATCCGCCACCAGATGATATATACCCCGTAAGAACGACGTTTTTGATAGATACTGATAAGAAAATTTTAGGCCTTTGGAATGATGTGGATGTTTCCACACACTCAGACGATGTCGTATCATTTGTGCTAGATGTATTAGAAAAGGCAAATTAAAGACCCTCATTGCACTTCAGGACTGCTGGTTGCAAAGACTGCGGCTCATCAACCGGACCGGCGCATCAAAGCGGCTTAAACCCATGCGAGACATCAGTTCAGGGTTTAAATTTTAGAGCCGTATAGATAGTTTTGGTGAAATATCTTTTGTTGCAGGGCAATCTTGCAGAAATTTTCTTTGTAAAAATAAGTCCGAAGTCTCAAAGACATTGCAATACACTGCGTCTAGTTGCAAAGCAGTACAGAAGAACTTTTGCATCGTTCAGAAAGGCCTGACATGTCTATTTTTCTGGCTGTTTTATTTGCTGCATTTTTGCACGCCTGCTGGAACGCGATCATCAAATTTGGTGATGATAAATTCCAAGGCATGCTATTACTATCCTTTGGGCACGGCATTTTTGGTCTATTTCTCATTGCAGTTTACCCAATACCTGACGCAAAGAGTTGGATGTTTCTGGTTGGCTCGGTTCTCTGTCACCTGATCTATAAGTTTTTTCTAACCTTTGCCTATACAAAGGGGGACCTGAGCCGAGTGTATCCGATCGCCCGCGGCACCGCGCCAATGATCGTGCTTATAATCAGCCTTCTTTATTTGCCCGATGCCGTCAGCAATATGCAAATCGGGGGCATTTCTTTGGTGGAACTGGGCATTTTGCTAATGGCCAGAGGTGTTATTTCACATAAAGAAGAATACGCGCTGATACCTTTGGCAGCCATGGCAGCGGTTGGAACGGCCGGGTATTCGATTTTTGACGGCTTAGGAGCGCGCGCGTCGGGAACGGCTTTGGGCTATGTCGGTTGGCTTTTTTTCCTAGATGCCGCATTATTTATCATTGGAGGCCTCGTTCTACGCGGCAAAACTATGTTTCCAAAATCAAGGCAGGTTTGGGCCCAAGGGCTGCTGGCAGGCAGCGCATCGGTAGCGGCCTATTCAATTGCCGTTTGGGCCATGACCGTGGCGCCGATTGCGGTGATTACGGCGCTGAGAGAAATGTCTGTACTCTTTGCGGTGATCATCGGGATATTCTTTTTCAAAGAAAAACCATCCGTTGATAAACTTATTTCCGCATTAATGATTGTGACCGGTGTGATTGCGATCGGGATCTAAGCCAGCACCCTTACATTTTGGCACATTCTGGCACCGGGCTGATCACTGTACCTTGCTCAAAAGGTTGCAGCAGATTATCGACGGTCAAAGCCCCCATGGCAGCGCGGGTTTCATGCG
>CABZJG010000199.1 GCA_902525995.1 Paracoccaceae bacterium
TCCCAATAGCTGGGCGGTGATGATACCGCACCAAACAGCATATAAGGCCCGCCGACGATCAATTCGCGGGCCGGATTGCGCGGCGTTAGCGTCCACTGGCTTGGGGCTTTGGCAACCATCTCCATGACAAAATCACGGCCCATACGCACGTTTTCGCCTGTCACGGTGCAGCCGGCCTAGCGTAAAATTGCGCAGGCTTCGGGGTTGAGAAACTCGATGCCAATGTCTTCAAGGATGCGCATCGCCCCGTCATGGATTGCCGCGACGCCTTCTGCGGTCAGCGGCTCGGTGGGCCGGTCGGGGTTGACCGGCAAACGCCAAGGCATTTGTTCAATGGCTGCGCTGCCACGGCGCAGCGCACCACCAGCGCGGCCCCCACTGCGGCCGCGTTTGGGCTTTGGTTCAGCCATTTTATCTCTCCTTGCGTTTTGATGCCACTAGCAAACCACGCTGGGGATGGAAATCCTGCCGATTACCGACACAAACCGTCGCTTTCTTCAAGCGGCTGGCACAATCGCCGTTAAGACAAACCCAAATGGGCGGGAATATGGCTTATGTCGGGCAATATAACATCGGCATAGGGCGCAAGCTCGCTGCGCGGGGCCAAACCGGTCAGCACCCCGATGGTGTGCATTCGGGCAGCGCGTCCGGCGATTAGGTCATGGGTGCTGTCACCCACCATGACCACCTGATCTGGCGAAAGCCCCATTGCTGTGGCAAAGGCAAGCAGGGGACCCGGCGCAGGTTTGGCGCCAAAACCGCTGTCAAAACCGGCA
Organism: Paracoccaceae bacterium; assembly: GCA_902525995.1. Taxonomy (GTDB): domain Bacteria; phylum Pseudomonadota; class Alphaproteobacteria; order Rhodobacterales; family Rhodobacteraceae; genus CABZJG01. Next base: position 777 of record CABZJG010000199.1, read on the forward strand.
ACGAAATCCAGAAAATCAAGCGCCCCAACCGTATCGAGATGCGCCCGCGCGCCGGCTTCGGTATCGTTGGTCATCACCCCTATTTTCACACCGCAGTCTTTGAGATGCTGAAAAAACGGGATCAGTGGGGTGGCTTCGCTCACCTCAGCGGTTAGGCTGGAGTGCATTAAGAACTCCTCAATCTCGTCTACGCATTGATCGGGCAGCACAGCGGCAACGCATTCGGCCACCTGACGGTTGGTTCCGGCGATCACGATACTATCAAGATCAAATGCTTGGCGGGCAAGATCAAAGCCAACGGCCTTGGCAATGGCGGTTCTGCGCCCCGCGTCCCCGGCCGAAAAATGCTCGATCATCCGCGCCGACCAGCTGTTCCAGGTTTTTTGAAAATCAAACAAAGTGCCGTCTTTGTCGAACAATACCCCTTTGACGTTCATGCCGTATCCTTGATCCACTTTGAGGGATAGTTTTCGCAGGTGCTACACAAATTGCAAGTCTGATATCAGGTCCAGTTGACCATGCTGCCCCCGGGCAATGCTTGCCGCGCGATTTGCATTGCTTCAGGCGCAAGCCCGCTGGCCTTACAAGCGGCCAAAACCCAAGCGTCGTCCAGCATTACAAAGTCCAGAACCGCGATCAAAAAATCTGCATCCTGCGCCCGCGCTTTGATATCCGCCGCACTGCTGCCGCTTGAACCCATAAAAATTGGCAAGATTTCCGCTTCGCTGACCAACCAGCCAAGCACCTTTAAAGCATATGTTTCAGCAGCTTCCGGGGTCACATCAAATTCCTTTGCTTGGGGAAAGGTTTTATTAACTCAAATCAATAAAATTAAACATAACTTTGAACAAGTGCGCGGAAGTGTCAAATCATGTCTGGAAAGATACTGCTGATCGATCCTATTGCGACCAACAGGATTTCGCTGGGCTCGATTTTACGCGCAGCGCACTATCAAATTGACGCGGTTGCAAGCCTCAATGAGGTATCATCTTTGCTCAATGACGCTCTTTTTGACGCTGTCATTATTTCTTTGAATACGCCTCTAGATCTGGTCAAGCTGAAAGCCATGCCCGCCCTTAGCACTGTGCCGGTCATTGCCAGCCAGCAGCAGGAAGGAGATGCCGCGCGCCTTGCTCTTTTACACGCAGGGGCTAGTGATATTTTAACCGCGCCCGTGTCGCGCAAAGTTCTTTTAACACGGCTGCGCAGTTTGCTGCGGGCCCGCAATGCATCGGCCGAGTTGCAGCTGCGCGAAGATACGAACCGCGCGTTGGGGTTTCATGAGGCCGCACCCCCGTTTCAATCCAAAAGCGAAGCTATCGTTGTGTGCAATGATCCCAAATCCTGCCCGGGTTTGCTGGCAAAACTTCAATCTATGCGAAACCGTTCATTTTCGCTTCGATCGGACAAGCAATTGTTTGATCCACCGTAAAACCAGCAGGGCAATTCATGTTTCATCCTGTGTCTTACCAAAAACACAACGCGGCAGGCGCTAAATATTCTGGTGGAAATGCGCGCACATTCGGCCACCCGCCACGCAGCCGTGATTGTGGCCGCGCCGCGCAGCTGCGCTGATGCCGCGATGGATGCGTTGGACCTTGGGGCCAATGACGTGCTGTTTGACAGTTATGGCGCAGAGGAAATTTCATTTCGCATTGCCGCCCAAATACAGCATAAAAAGACTAATGACCGGCTGCGGGCCACACTTCAAGCGGGGCTGGATGCCGCCGTCACTGATTCTCTGACCGGGCTTTACAATCGGCGTTATGCTTTGACCCATCTTTCGCATTTGTTTGATAAATCGCTGCGATCAGGAACCGAATTGTCATTGATTATGGTCGACCTTGATCATTTCAAACAGATCAATGACCAATTCGGCCATGCGGCCGGCGATGCCGTGCTGTGCGCGGTGGCAAAAACACTCAAGGGCGCAATCCGAGCCTCGGATCTTCTGGCGCGGCTGGGCGGCGAAGAGTTTGTGGTCATATTGCCCGACACCAGCGCAGATAAGGCGCAAGGGCTTGCCCAGCGGCTGTGCGGATTGGTTCGCAATCTGCGCATAGCGGCAGCGCCAAGACAAATCACCGCCAGTATCGGGCTCAGTGCAATTGGACCAGATCGGTTGCGCACCGGCGCGAACCCTCACTTTGAACATTTGCTGCACGAAGCCGATCAGGCATTGTATGCTGCCAAATCCAAAGGCCGCGATCAGGTGTCCTATTTCACCCCGCAGGCTGCATAACAGTCCAAAAACTATCTTCCCAATTCATGCACATCCGATATCTGCTTGATGCCCCGCTCAAATGACGATTAAAAACATATGGCAGGGATCACACATTACGCATCTGATTGGGAGATAGCCAGATGACTTATCGCGAGCTTTATCAAAGTTGGGAAACCGACCCCGAGGCGTTTTGGATGAAAGCTGCTGATCATATTGATTGGGACCGCGCGCCCAGTTACGCATTGGATGCCCGCAAGGCACCGTTTTATG
>CABZJG010000200.1 GCA_902525995.1 Paracoccaceae bacterium
AAGCCAAAGGCTTGAATTGGAGCCACTGAAGTTCTTTGGGATGAAAAGTACTGCACCCCTTCCACGAAGACATGCGCGACAACAGCAACCAAGCATCCCAAAAACAGGCCAACAATCATAACTTGACCCAGCTGCTTAAAGGTAAACGCTAGTTGCGCCCGATTATCCATAAAAAAATCCGTTTGTTTTTTACAATTAAGAACAGATAGCCAGAAATTTACAACTAAAATTTATATTTAATATATAATAACTTCCACAATAATTAATTAATAATTTAATTAAAGAGACATGGTCTCAGCATTAAAATCTAATTAAATCGGCATTAAATTGCATAAAAATTGTTTTTAGTGCCAAAGTTTTGTGGCGGTTTGTTTGGCCTCTGCCAAACGCCGCTCGTATTCCTGCAAGCGTAAGTCAATGCTTCCAACAGATGCTTCCTCTTCACTCACCTTTGCTTCTACTGCAGTGGCTAATTTAGTTTTCAAGGCGCTTGCAGGAGACACTTCTTTTTGACTGGCCTCACCTTGGGCTTCAAGATCAGCAATAGGCTCAGCATCCGTCTCTTGGGGGAGTAAAATAGTTTTAGTTTGCTTCTTTTCTACTTTTTCTTCGCCTGCGACTTTCCACGAGTCATTTAGGACAAGCGTGTTATCAAGGGTTTTTTCCGCTTCAATAAACTCAGAAAAAAGACGCTCGAGAGTTTCAACCCGACCTGTCAAAATTCGATATTGAACATGCAACTCAGAGACGGCCTCGACGGTTAGTACCTTTCTAAGGCTCCCTCCGGTTGATGTGCCCAGAACCAACTGCTCTTCTTGCTCATCCAATTCCTTATCGTCAGACCATAGCTCGGTTACTGATTGGTTCGTTGCCAGAAACGCCTCTAAGTCACTTTCTTCGATCAGGTATCGGGCAGACCGTTTTTCAGAGGCACGGCGTGCCACTAATTTTCCGCTTTGGATATGAATTTTTAATTCATCAGTAGGTAGTTTGGCGCGCTTTGCCGCATCAGACAGTGAAAGTGACATGTGTAATTCCTTTTTCTATGATAGATCAAATCCATCGCGATATGTTATTTCTTCATCGAAAAGATCGCCCAACCAACCAATTTTCTCTACATCGGAAACTTTCCAACCGCTGGGAACAGTGACAATGTCATTAGATCTATATCTAAATGTGAACACCTTGAAAGATTTCATAACACCTGCAACGGTAGCTTCTGAATTCACAGGGGCAAGAGCGTTTCTAAAAAGTGTCTTTATTTTTCTGGGCTCGCCCCTTTCATCAAAATTAGTCATGTAGAATATATAAGAAGTGAACAGTTCAGATAGATCTTCTGCCTGAATCTCAACCAAAAACAACATCATTTCTTCACAGATTGACTTGAGTTTTTTGCCAGTCGTATCTGAGTAGTGAGTGCTCAAAATGCTGCTGTATTTAACAGCATATGCATCAAGTGGCACATCTTTATCAATATAGCTTTCAGTTGCTTGAGCCGACACAATGCCTAAAATCCATAAAGGACAGAACTGCATTTGCGCTACCTCTCTCTTTTTCTTTACGCCTTACTCGTAAACTGTTGCAAAACCAAAGTGCAAAATTCGCGCCAAATTTCACACCTCATTGAAAACTCACCATTTCCTACAGCGGCCTTTTAATTTAGATAAAATAAAAAGGCTCACTTTAGCAATAATATTATCAAAAATTACAATTGAGTGCATAAAGGAAATTCACATAAAAAGCAGCAATAGTCATTTAAATAATGAAATATTAAATGAAACTGAATGCAGCTTCTACCTAAAGTACTTAGGTACTTTCTATGGAAACGACAACACCATTTTGTTGTTCAAAATCAAGAATATCGCCTCGTTTTGATAAGCCAGTTAAACCTTCAATATCAAAGATTTCGAATACAACCTCTGCTTCACTATCACTGATCTGCAAAACAGTTTCGTTACGTATGAATTTTACACGGTCAGCCTCATAACTGTCAAAAAAGGCTCTCCACTCATCAAATGTGCATCCTGACATTTTTACATTTGCTCGAACTTTCATAATATCTCCTATCGGTATTATTTATAATCTTCATACCACCAAATTGGTTGATTTTGAACTATTTAAATGGTTTGTTGGTGAGGTAAACACCAGATACCAAAAGCCATGCACTCGATAAATGATTTTAAAAATTTGACTCTACAAGTTTTAGCGCAGAGTGGCTACGTCGTTAACAGTAAATTACTTTCCAAACCACATGAGCTAAACGCTCTAATTAAGCTGTTCAATGATGCCCAATCCAAAGGCATAACAAATTTTGATGATTTAACAGATCATTTAGAAAGTTCACTCTTCTATCTTGCAAGCTTTGATCAAAAAACATGGGAGTTTGCACGATCATATATCGCTGCGAAACTACTTTCGGACGAGCATTTGTCACAGGTCACTCGACAATTTGCCTGCTCCATTATTTCAGGGTGGGATCCAGTGAGATCTATCAACATTAGCACAGCGCGAGAAACAGGCAACCACGAGGAATTTGCGCCTATCATTGAACAATTGGGGCTTACTTTGATCAATGTATTTCAATTGCCTGTAACTGGAGCAAACAGCGAAAATTCCTTTGGTGCAAGTGAAGTAATTTCTTTGGCTTTGGGCGAACTGGGGGTTTCTATTGATGCCGTAACAGTCTGCCGTTTGCTCAGCGCGCATTAGTTAAAATCGACACAGTCCTATGATTTTAAATTTTAGGCCTATTTGATCTAAACAAATGCACAAACCGACCGTTGTTCTATTAGAAAACCGATGGATTGTGTGAGCAACATAATAGCCTTTGGCTGTTTGCCTGCAGCAAGAAAATACTTAGGGCGGATCAATGACCAAGCACTTTTCTAAAATAAAAATGCCGGCTGTAGTCAAATCCGACATATGGAACAGCTTGAAATTTGTAGCAAAAATACCAAACAGCAAGATAAAATCAATCATGACCAAAAGAGAGCAATTGAAAACCAAGTTATCAGAACAAATTCTAATGGCCACAGATCGATCCTATGTTCCAACAAAAAGCAAGTGGATTACGGAGGCTGACGGGCATGTCAGACGTGTTGCAGTCCCCGTAAAAGTTAGACGCTGGTGGTCCGATATTGAAGGTGGAAAAATACAAATTTCCCTCTATTACCGAGGTAAACCTCTTGAATTAGAGGCTAGAAAAGACGCCATAGAAGTCAACGGTCCAAATGACTTAGTCCCAACGCTAAAATTAC
>CABZJG010000201.1 GCA_902525995.1 Paracoccaceae bacterium
TCGGCACCGTGCGCCCGCCATAGGGTTTGAACCACTCGCCAACGCGCTGGGCGTAATAGCCCGCCGCATTGACCACATATTCACAGCGGATATCGCCTTTGTCGGTCTTGACGATCCATTCGCCGTTCTCTCGCGACACCCCTGTTGCGGGCGTAAAGCGCACTATTTTTGCCCCCAGATCACGCGCGCCCTTGGCCAATGCCTGGGTCAGCTGCGCCGGATCAATATCGCCATCATTGGGATCATAAAGCGCGCCCTGCAGATCATGGGTTTCAATGAACGGATAGCGGTTTTTGATCTCGTCTACCGCAAGGATATCAAGGTCCATCCCCTGCGAGCGGCCCATGCCTTTGGCGCGTTCAAACTCCTGCATCCGCTCTTTGGAATGGGCCAGCCGGATCGAGCCGGTGACATGATAATTCATCGGATAATCCACCGCCGCGCCAAGCCCGCGATACAGCTCTGTTGAATAGCGCTGCATATTCATCACCGACCATGAGGTGGAAAACGTCGGTACATTGCCCGCCGCATGCCAAGTGCTGCCGGCGGTCAGCTCATTGCGTTCCAGCAAGACGCAGTCGGACCAGCCGGCCTTGGCCAGATGATAGAGGCAGGATGCGCCGACAGCGCCGCCCCCTATGATGACAACGCGTGCGGTAGATGGGATATCTGCCATGGTTTTTTATCTCCCTATTGCCAAGCAAGGCGGGCTGCGAGACCGCCAAATATGAGTGCTGTAAGTGTGTTAAAAGGGCGCGGGTAGCGGTGTAGCCGATCGGAAAGTGTTCCTGCCAGAAGCCCGTAAGCGATCGTGATTACAATTCCTGTAGATGCAAACAAACCGCCAAGGATGAGCATCTGCAACCAGACGGGGCCGTTTTGGGGATCTGTGAACTGCGGCAGAAAGGCAAGAATAAACAGCCCGACCTTGGGGTTTAGAATATTTGTCAAAAACCCTTGTGCCATGGCCTTTCGCATGTTGCTTGCGCCGTCTGATTTTGTCAGACTGCCGGATTGCGTCCAGGCCTGCCAGGCCAGATAAAGCAGATAGGCTGCGCCCAGATAGCGGATGGCATCAAAGGCGATGGGATAGCTGCTAAAGACGGCAGCAAGCCCAAAGGCGGCCAGAACCGTATGCACCAAACTGCCCGAGGTTATGCCGATTGCGGCGGCAACAGCTCCGCGCTTGCCGCCCTTAAGCCCCGAGGCCATGGAAAAGGCAACATCTGCGCCGGGTGTCAGGTTAAGCACGATGCCCGCCCCAAGAAAGGTGAGAAGCACATGAGGTTCAAAAAGGCCGAACACCATCATGAGCCCGCCTTAAACTGCGGTGTATGATCCGCGATTGAATAATAGTCGCCTTTGTCTGCCACATAGATATGCCGCATGGTTTTCAGCCCGCTCGGGCTATCCAGCGTGCCGGCCCCAATTGCGGTGCGCCCCTCTTCGTCCAGCTCATAAAACAGGCTCGCTCCGCAGTCGGTGCAAAAGCCGCGCCGCGCTTTATCCGACGAGCGGTACCATTTTAAGCCGCTTGAGCGTACCAGCTTCAACTGTTCTTTAAGCACTGAGGTGGCGGCCCAATAATGGCCCGAGGTTTTGCGGCATTGCGTGCAATGGCAGGCGATGACATCGCGCAGCGGACCCGACAGCTCAAACATCACGGCGCCGCATTCACAAGATCCTGAAATCATCATACCCTACGCTCCTTTTGAAAAATGAGATGAGCCTAATAAAAGCCCGTAAGTGATGAAAAAAACTGCTAAAATACGCTGTAAATAGATATTGAACATTGCGCTTAGCGCCGCGCGTCCCAGACCGGCCCCAAGCGCGCAATAGCTGACATAGCTTAGGGTGGTCAGGCCAAGCGCGGTTGGCATGATTACCCACATCTGCGTGGACACGGGTATGCCGGGTTGGACAAACTGGCTAAAGGCGGCCAGATATCCGGCAATGGATTTGGGGTTGATTGCGGCGATCATAAAGGCCCGAAGATAAAGCTGTTGGGCCTCGGGCACGTCGGATGCCTGTGGCTGGCCGGCTCTGCGCCAGCCGCGGATGCCGAGATAAATCAAAAATCCCGCACCGATCCATTTCAGCACCAAAAATGCAAGCGGTGAGGCGGCAATCAGTGCGGTAACGCCAAATGCCGACAGGGTTAGGAAAAGCGTCGCTTGGGTCAGGATGCCCGCAACGCAGATCAGCGCGCGCCGAAACCCATAGGCCATCGCCACCGAGATACAGTTCACAGCGTTTGGCCCCGGGGTGGTGACAAAAAGCACCCAGAAACTGGTGAATATGATCCATGCCTCCCAGCTCATGGCGCTAATACACCGGCGGTGCGATCACCCAGATCGCAATGGCGGGCGCTTGATAGGGGTTGGCATATAAAAACGGCTCGCCGCGAATGCGAAAGCTATCGCCGGGGTAAATGGTAAAGGTTTTCTCGACGATCGTAATATCCAGCTGGCCCGAGATCAGATAACCTACTTCCTGCGTTGGTCGGGTGACCGGCGTTTCCAGTTTTGCGCCCGGTTCAAAAGTGGAATGCACCACTTCGAAATCATCGGTCAGATCGGGGGACAGCAGCTCTTCCACCAGCCCTGCCTCATTTGATCCAATGGGCCGGCGCGCGCCTTTGCGCACCACAAAGCCGGCCTCGTGCGGGGCAGCTTTGGCTTGGCCAAAGAGCATAGACATGGGAATATCAAGCGCTTTGGCAAGATCGCGCAGATCATTGATGGACGGCTCTGACAGGTCGCGTTCGACCTGCGAGAGCCAGCCGACGGATTTTCCCACCGCCTCGGCCAGATCGTTCAGCGTCAGCCCACGCGCTTTGCGTAGCGATCGAAGATCGGCGCCAAGGCTGTCAAGCAGGGTAAGGTCTAGGGCGGACATAGAGGTCTTTCATGAAATTTGAGCTATTTTTTTCACGGTGACGCGAGTCGGTGAAAAAATCAAGTAAAATTTCATGCGCTGAAATTGGTGAGATGCAAGCGGTCGGGATAGACAGCACCGCCCCATCGCGCTATGCACCGCGCCTATGCAGACACCCTATGATCCGCCCTCTGGCCCTTTGAGTATTTTGCACGAAGACCGCGAGCTGGTGGCGGTTGAAAAACCCGCCGGACTTTTGTCGGTGCCGGGACGCGGTGCGGATCTGGCCGATTGCCTGCTGGCCCGTGTTCAGCTGGCGTTTCCCGATGCGCTGCTGGTGCACCGGCTGG
>CABZJG010000202.1 GCA_902525995.1 Paracoccaceae bacterium
TTTAAGCGTCATGGTTTGGCCGCGTGCGACCCGTGCCATGCCAAGCCAGCTAAAGAGCGCAATGCCCACAAAAATCATCAAGATGGAGCGCCCAAATACCACTAAGAAAAGGATCAGAACAAACATGAACGGGATCGCGATCAAAATATCGACAATCCGCATCATCAAGCCATCTACGCGGCCTCCGATATACCCTGATATCGCACCATAAATTGTTCCAACAAAGGTGCTAATGATGGCGCCGATAAATCCAACGGCAAGCGAAATTCGGCTGCCTTGCACCACGCGGGCATAAAGGTCACGGCCCATTTCATCCGTGCCGAAGTAATGCCCTGTTTCCAAACTGGGGTAACCTTTTTCATAAGTCATCCCCAACACAGCCCAGTCAATTTCTTCAATGCTGTAAGCAGCAAAATAATTGCCGAAGATAGAAAAAATACAGATCAGAATTAAGGTAAATAAACAGATCGTTGCCATTTTATTTTTGGCATAGCGGACGCGGGCATCAACCCAAAGTGACCGACCTTTCATTTCATCGCCAGTGGCTAATTCGAAATCATCAAAATTGATATTTTTCTTGGGTTTCAAATCTATCATCAGCTTAATACCTAATTTGTGGATCGAGCCAGCCATAGGCCAAATCAACGATAAGGTTGAACAGAACCACCAACCCACCCGCCAGCAAGGTGATACCCAGCATGACGGAATAATCCCGGTTCAAGGCCGAATTGACAAAGAAATAGCCCATGCCGCCGGTTGAGAAAATGGAATCGATGATGAAAGAGCCGGTAATCAGACCAACAAACATTGGCCCCAGATAGGTAATCATCGGCAACATTGCCGGCTTGAGAGCATGGCGCAAAATCACCGTCCGCTCTGGCAGGCCTTTGGCCCGCGCCGTCCGGATATAATTCGACCGTAATACTTCAAGCAATGAGGCCCGCGTTAGGCGCGTTAGCTCAGCTGTATAAGATGTGGACAGAGCAATCACTGGCAGCACAAGGTTTTGCCAACTGCCGTCGTTCCAGCCACCGCCGGGCAAAAGCCTAAGCCATAGGGTGAATACCAATATCAACAGCGGCGCCATAACAAAATTTGGCAACACGCTAGCAGTGATTGAAAAACTGACAGCGAAATAATCGGTTTTGGTATTTTGCCGCAGCGCCGCGATCAGGCCAAGCGGAATACCAAAAGACACGGCCACGATAAATGACCAAATACCATAGGTCATGGTCACTGGAAATCCCTGCGCGATGATCTCATTCACCGTGCGATCCTTGTATTTAAACGAAGGACCGAAATCGAATTCCGTCATTATACCGACGGTGTAATTGAACATTTGTTTGTAAATCGGCTGATCAAGGCCGTATTTTGCCTCGATATTGGCCAGAACTTGCGGTGGCAGCGGCTTTTCCGAGGTAAATGGCCCTCCGGGTGCTGCATGCATTAGCAAAAATGAAATCACCAAAATAATCAGTAACGTGGGAATAGCAATCGCCACACGGCGCACAATCAGGTTGAGCATAGCTACGTTCCAAATAAGTCAGAAATTGCCTTGCGAAAAAAAGGACGGGCACCGAAATATATCGGTGCCCGCGAGCGTCAATTGATTATTCAGCAACCTTATACAGGTTTCTAGAATACCAGTTGCCTTCAACGTTCTCATGTGGCCATCCTTTGACAGATGGTTTCAGGAACGTTGCGCTTGTGTAGTGATAGATCGAGATCAATGGCACTTCATCAGCAACAATTTCCTCAATTCTCGTATAGTTTGGTTGTGGATTGTCTGACGTTTTGGAATCCGCCAGCAATTGATCAACCTCTGCGTTTGAGAACTTGGAGTCGTTATAGCCAGAATTTGTATTGACCAGATCAAGGAAGGTTGAGGCTTCGTTATAATCGCCGCACCAGCCAGCACGACCAACCTCATAGTTGCCTTCACCTTTTGTGGTTAGGAAGGTTTTCCATTCCTGGTTTTGCATGGTCGCTTCCACGCCCAGTTTTTGTTTCCACATCTGGCTGATGGCAATCGCGATCTTTTTGTGACCCTCAGACGTATTATAGAGGATTTCAATCGACAGGGGATTATCCTTGCCGTATCCCGCCGCAGAAAGCAACTCAGCCGCTTTGGCATCGCGCTCGGCTTGGGACATTGTGGCGGCAGCCACTTCTGGTACGGTAAAGCCTGCTGTTGCACCCGGTGTAAAGGTATAGGCCGGGAACTGCCCCGCCTGCAGGATGTTTTCCACGATGATATCGCGGTCAATAGCATAGGATAGCGCCTGTCTTACCCGCTTGTCTTTCAATGCCTCTGGACCGTTTTCGCCCATGTTCAGGCTATAGTAATAAGTGCAGAGTTTAGGGTTCGAATAGACTTCATCAGGATACTGCTCTTGCATTTTCAAGAACTGGCCGGTTGGCACGCCTGTTTTATCAAATTCGCCCGCAAGATAGCGCGTCAGTGCCACGTTTTCGTCATTGACGATCTTGATCACGACTGTTTCCATGATAGTTTCAGCATCGTTCCAATACATCGGATTGCGCTCACGCACCAACGTTTCATTCGGCACGTGCTTGGTTAATACATAGGCGCCGTTTGAAACAATATTTTCAGGCTTAACCCAGTCCGCGCCATGGGCTTCGATGGTCCATTGCGGTGATGGGAAAGTTGATCCATGTGTTGTGGTCAGTGGGAAATAGGACATACTTCCCGCAAGAGTGACCTCCAGCGTGGTATCGTTCAGCGCCTTCACGCCCAACTCCGAGACCGGCATTTCGCCAGACATAACACCACCGGCGTTTTTGATGTTCATCACTTCCATAAACCACTGATATGGTGATGCGGTTTCAGGATCTGCCAGGCGTTTCCACGCATATTCAAAATCACCCGCAGTGACAGTTTTGCCATCTGACCACTTTGCGTTGTTGCGCAGGGTAAATGTGTAAACGGTTTTGTCTGCGTTTGTGGTGTGGTTAAAGGCTACACCCGGAACCAGATTGCCATCTGCATCTTGGTTGTAAAGTCCCTCAAACAAGTCGCGAACAATCGCAGCGCCGCCCACATCTTCTACGATTTGCGGGTCGACCCAAGTATGCTCGTCAATGGTGACATAGGTAAATGTTTGGTCATCCGCCAAGGCCTCGCCCGTTGTTGGATGGGTCCCGGCGGCTAAAAGAGGACCACTGGCCCAGCCCACAGCCGTTGCCAGA
>CABZJG010000203.1 GCA_902525995.1 Paracoccaceae bacterium
CCGTTTGGAAATGTTGGAACTTCAATTTCCAGCCTTCCATCGACGATGTTTAGTCTGAAATCATACAAAATATTTGAATATTTCTTCTTCTGATCGACATACGCGCGTGTCCCATTTGTCAGCTTTGAATAAAGCATCTGAACACATGTATCTGTATCGACCTGACGAATTTCTACTCCTTTGGATCGAAGAAATGGAAAAGCCGCATACTTTCCAGCAAACTCTTGGATAGTGCCTATGAAATGGGGGTAAGAAAGGAGCCTTTGCGCTTTCGGATATCTGGATGCAACAAGCCGCTCGACAATCTCGTCCTTGGCGACATTGGTATGTGATAGAACACAAATACCCCGATCTTTGTAGGGCCACTTCCTCGCGAGAAGAATAAGCTTGGCAGCGACAAGGGTCGTCTTGCCGCTTCCAGGACAAGCTTGAACGTCAATTGACCGCATTGCCTCAAGGATCGAGATGCGATCTTCGTCCTCAAGTACCAAGGCTTCGCTTGCAGCGACTTCAACAATGTCCTCACGTGTGATCAGGTCATCAAGTGGGGACACCATCGACCGGCTCCTCTTCCTGTTTAGCATCATCAATTGGAGCGGTCACATGTTCGATTGCTTCAACGATGTAGGGTGGCAATTTGCTTTTAAGTTCGAGGGCGAATTCATACTGCGCTTTTGCCTTTGCAGTGGCGAGAACGGTTCGGTCACCGCCTTGCTCCTCGCCTAGAGCGGCAACTGCGTCAGAAACCTTGTTTTTCAGTTGTTCTGCCAGGATTTCGGATAAGTTATAGGCGAAGTCCGTTTTGGAGGCTTTGGACAAAATGTATGTCGATTTTTGGTCGTCAGTGCCGAAGACGTCCTTTATCCCCTCTTTTGAACCGTTGATTGCCTCGTAGCACTCATCAAACAGGCCGTACTTGGCCAGGCAGTATTCAAAGGTCCAATCATTGGATATTTTGACCAGAATATTTTGCCTGCTCAGGCCGTCTATGAGTCTGACCTTGTGGTGCTCTAGGTCTTCGCAATTCCGGAGCCAATATCCCCGATTCCCTCTCGATAACTTTTTGAAACCGTAGGGGTTGCTCGCATCATCTTTTTCTTCTGCACAGTCGGGCCAGAGGTCAAGATCGCGTAGCACACACACTTTGGTTGGGTTCCAGTAAGCACTTTCAGCTTTGTCATCTTTCCCTCGCCGCAAGAACAGTCTAGCAAAGCGCTTCCAAGAACCGCTATTGTCGTACTTTACCATTGAAACACCGTAGTTTTCCAAAGGTCTTCCAAGCAAGCGGGCAATCGCAGGCAGCAGGATATTTTCGCCATCTCCTTCGACAAAAAGAATACCCTTAGCGAAGAAGACGTTGGCCTTTGTCGCATCCAGAAATTTCTGCAAAAATTTGTAGTCATCATGTTTCAACTCGGTCTCTTCAGGTCTGAGAGCCCATGCCATCCCAAATCCGAGCACAATGACTTCCGAGGGAAGGGACTGCGAGGCGATATTCGGACTATGTGTCGTCAAAATGCACTGCACACCGTTGCAACTATCGCCGGCCTTGGTCTTCTTGTTGATGAATTGAAGCAGTTTCATCTGGAGCTGTGGATGCAGATGCGCTTCCGGCTCTTCAATCAGCAACAGAGGAAATTCTTTGTCCGATTCCTGTTCGAGAAGCAGTAGCTCCACTCCCATGAACAGCAGATTATGATACCCAAGGCCGTGCATGCGCCGATCATCCGTCAGAGCCAGGCTCAACCCTTCTAAAATCTCGCGGAGATGCCTTCGCTTTAGGTTGTCGGGTAGAGCGGCAACGTCGCTCTTCTTGACACCTGCAATGTCCACAAACGCGCCGAGCTCTTCTTGGTCGCCTTCAAATATCAGATGGTGAAGGTAGTTTACCTGTATGTTTTCAGCTGCCTTTTTCAAAGCCGCCCCATCTGCAAGAAGGCTTTCATTTGCCTGAGCAATGACAGACAGGATTTTATCGGTTTGACTCCGAATTTCTTTCGAAGAGCTAAGTATTTGCGACAGTCTGGACGCCCTACCTGACGAAAGTTCTGCTTCAGCATCTCGCAAGGGTCTTAGATACGTCGTGGCTAGGAAGTCTCGGATTTCCGCTTCTATGGGTAGCCCGTTCCCATCTAAACCTGAGCGCAGCTCCGACCTGATATGTGGATAGCCGCGCCGCTCTTCCCCGGTTTTTTGCGCACGCAAATGTAAGTAGAGAACTGATCGCTGCTTTTCCGCACCTTCCTCGTCTCTATATTTCTCGTTCGAGAGGTGCTCAACAAAGCGATATGCATGCGCATCCACTTCTGAGAATTTCAACTGAATCGTGAATTCGTCAAGGGCTTCATGGAAATCCTGTTCGGAAATAAAATTCCTATCAAAGGAATTTGTGCCAAGGGTATATCTGATGGCATCAATGAGCGCGGTCTTGCCGGAGTCGTTCTCGCCAACAAGAACGTTCAGGCCGCGATTGAGGCTCAGATGGAGGTGTTTGAATAACCGGAACCCCTGAATATTCACGTTTGATAAATACAAGCCATACATCCCCCCACGCTTTGTGCACCGCAACGCACCCAAACCAAAGCACCTCTATATTTGTAAGCAGACAAAACCTTATGCCGTTTAGCCCACTTGCTCATCCGGTATGAGTAGTCTCCAAGTCTGTGAGTTCCTGGAAGCTACAAAACTGACCAGAGATGTGATGCGGTATAGCGAGCCAGTTATTTAAGAGAATTCAGTGCAATTGGGCGCGAAACACATCACAGCCACAAGCCAAACAAACTATCTTTACACCTTCATCCCTGCGCCGGAGGATTCTAACTTTTAGGCGATTCGGCAAGAATTTTTCTTCTTAGCTTTTATTTGGCTGGATTGACCTAATTTCTATTCACGCGGTCCTGCGCAGTTTTTTGGCTAAAAAAGCACAAAGCGCGCCTACACATGGAAACCAATAGAGCAACACCTTAAGAAATAGGATATAATGCGCTCAGGGGGGCTTATATTGGCTCTCACAGCAGGCTCTGTGGTAATGCTTCGTCCAAATATGTCTAAAGGCGTAATGTCATACCACTCCATACTCATATGCTTTGAGCAAATCGCTTTACGGTGAAAGCATGTTATTGGTTTGATGTGTGATG
>CABZJG010000204.1 GCA_902525995.1 Paracoccaceae bacterium
TTATATAAGAAAGCAAAAGCAATCCTTCAAAGTGCTATTTGATGATTTGCTTAGTAAAAGGCAGATGGTTTTCAATACAAGTACTAGCATTGAAACAAAAGTTGTAAGGCTAGTTTTTGATATAAACGATACCAAATGCAAAAGGCTTTACAGATACTCTAAAGTTCTAAGTGTTGCAAAAGAAGAAGGTCAAAAACCTGAAGGTTTTGTAACTTGGTTAAAGGCACAAAATGGTGTTGAGAATGTAGTGAGTGCTAAAGCTAAAGCAAAAGCTGAAGTTAAAAAAGCCGAAGCCAAAACTGCTTTAACTGCCGCTTATGAAAAACTAGCTAGCTTACCTGCGTTAGATATTGCAGATGCTAAAATGAGTGATTCTAATTTTACTGATTGTTCAGTAGCTTTAATCTTCAATACAGCTGACGGACCAGTAATTAAACAAACAACTGGTAACGGTTCAATTGTATCATCTGTACTTGCACATTTGAGCACTACAATTAACAAAAAAGCTGACGCAATTAGCAGTTCAGAAACTGCTGATGCAGTAGATGAAGCTATAGAGGCTGAACTAGCTAACGCCTAGTTTCTTACAAAAAAGAGTGCCGTTGCGGCACTCTTTTTATCGTTAAAACCCAATAAATTAGGAGATTAAAATGGCGCAAATTGCGTTTGAAAAAATGAAGAAACATAATGGCTATAGCGTGTTTATTATTGCTGTTAACAAAGACAGTCGGCAAATGTGGTCGCAAGTCCATCTACATTGCAGTAAAGATGAAGTAGTAGAAGACTTTGAAACATGCTCTCAAAAGTTACAAAAAGAGGATAAAATCAAGTCAGCTATTATTATAGCTTCAATGCAAAAAAAGGTACTAATTGCGTGTGTTATTTCAAATCACACAGCTATCTATTGTCCAATAACTAGCTCTACAAAAATGTGTAATTTAGGCGGACGTTTAACTTCTGAAGCTGACCAAATACGCACCGAAAAAATAAGCGAACTTTATAAAGCATCACTTATTAAAGAGGTGGAACATGATTAAACAGTTTAATGCTTATAAACCAAAATGCTTTGATGATTTGGTATTCAGCAATCCAATTGTGAAAGCAAAGCTAAAAGGTTACACAGAAGGAAAGAAGCAAAAAAGTATTTTGCTTTGGGGTGAACCAGGTACTGGCAAAAGTGTAACTGCTAAGATTGTAGCTAATGATATGATCAAACATGAAGACACGCTTTTCGAAAGTCAGCCGTTAGTTATAAATGGATACAGTTGGTCTGAACAAACTAGAAGTAAAATTGAAAATGTTTGGTCTTACAGCAATGTCGTTGTTATTGATGAAGTAGACGAAATTAAGGGTAAGCAAGCCTTGCTTACAGACCTAATTGACCAATATGAAAATATTGGAACGTTCATTTTTACAACAAACAAAAAACCAACATATCTGTTAGCAAGACTTGTTGATCGCTGTGATACTATAAAAGTAGACGCTTTGGATACTGAAAATGCGTTTAGAGTTGTGCGTAAAATTTTAGACGAAAACAAAATTAAGCGTACAGATGACAGTATTAAGTTTATGATCGATAAACTCTCCATTAAATCATTAAGTTGGCTACAAGTTGGAATACTTGTTGATGACATTTTGGCTCGAAGTTAAGGGGGCTAAAATGATTAAGTATATGGAAAATAATCAAGTCAGTTACAATTATAGTTACATTGTTAAGCGTGCTGATGAATTAGAAATAAGTGCATGGCAGACAAAATCCAATGTAAAAAAGCTATGTAAAAAATTGAAAAAGATGGGCAGTAAAAATCCTAAAGTTGTTGCTGTGCAACCTTTTGATGTTGAAGATGCAAAACCAAATGCGTGCCTTTTTAATGTTTATCGACTAAAGAATTCCAATCGCAAAAAGTATAGACGCAAATTTGATGTCGCTTTTGGTTATGTTGTTTTTGGAAATGTAGCATACGTCCATGTATGGAACGTAGAACTAGCAACAGGTCAACATTTGGATTGCACGCCTCAGTTTTTTAACGTCACAAAACGTTGTGTGAAGTATATTGATGCAACTGATCTTTTATTAGAACAATATTTTTTAGTAGGAGACTTAAGAGACTTTTCTATGCTCCTTTTTACTAAAGCCGATATAAAACTGGTTAGTTATTATGATACGATCAGACTACAGGATCACTTAGAATTTGGTAAACCACAAGATTTTCATTCTAATCCTATTGTAGTTGATCGTTTAGCATGAACTAGTAGCATTTGTTGTGTACTTAAAAGCCCGTATAAACGGGCTTTTTTTGTATCTACTATAACGAAGTAAGATATCTTACTATGACGCTTGTAAGACCCTTATATTGCGTCAAAAACTATAGTGCTTCAGCACTCCTACTCTTTGTCATATCAAATATGACATCATCAAATACATCTTCAACATTTTTGCCTTCCATCAATCCTTCTAAAATCGGATCTCTAAAAGGTTGAACGACTTTAACATAAGGTAGCTTTTTAGGATTAGGAATTGATGCTTCGATTTTAGTTCTCATTGTAGTTGCATACTCACTCATTATGTCTTCTGCTTCAGGTTGTTTGCGTTTTTTTGTTTTTACAGTCTTTATTTTGAGTTCGTCTAAATACTTACCCCAATCGCCTTCAAACTTATCCCAATCAACTTTCGTAGTTTCTTCCCTCTCTTTTTTAGGGTCGAAGTCAGCCAAGTATGCTTCACTATTTTTACCAGCTTGTCCTACAACCCAAGCTGATAAGTCTGGTAATCCTTCGTTATTTGTATAGATGCGTATGAATTCAAATCGACGACCAGTAGTTACTGGTATTGCATTTTGTACTTCTTCAACATTTGGATAGCGTTTTTTTGCCATCTCAACAAACTGCTTAAAGGTTAATTCTTTTTCGGCTTTGGCTAGTTCAATAAGCAAAGGATAATATGCCTTTGCTAAAGCATGATCTGTAAGTGTTGGCTTTCTTTCACCAGTTACAAAATGATTTACTTCCACTTCTGCCAAAACAACCTCAACTAATTCTTAAGTTGATAAGATAAAATGAAAATAGGTTTGTTGGAAAGCACTTTTTTCAGCGTCGTTTCGATTGTCCACTATTTTTCAATGTCTTAC
>CABZJG010000205.1 GCA_902525995.1 Paracoccaceae bacterium
GACAGAACCAGCTTAAGCATATCCCGCGAAGTGTTTTGGATGAAAAGTTTAAAAATACTGATCCTGCCATAACTGGTATGTTTCGAGCTTTAGCGATACGACTTAGAAAAGCGAACGAGCAAAAAGTTGAAATGTGGACTGAAATCGAGAATTTGCGCGCCAACAGAAAACACCTTGAACTAGAGATGGAAAAAATGAAGCGTGCTCTTAAAGGTTGAGTTTCCATACTTTAATTTTTGTCTGACTTATTTAAATAAGTCTCTTAGTGAGTGGCAGAGATTTTCAGCGGTGGGTGCTAATATGTTGCTATCTCACCCAAAATAGAGCCTATACTTTTCCTCAAAAATGCATGTCACTTAGAGGTCTTTACCAAACCTTGCTCGGCCAGATACTTTCGCATTTTATCAACCTTACTTTTCGGAACCATGCCTGTACTGAGATAATTCCCTTCAATCGCTGCGATTGGCTGCACGCATCTTGGGCTGGCCATTCAAATGGTTGGGGCTAAAGGGTGACCCGACAATGCCGCCGGCCACACGCGCGCTTACATCATTGGGGCCCGCCTACATCAAATTTGGTCAGATTTTATCCACCCGGCCAGATGTGGTTGGCGACGAGTTGGCGCTACAATTGCGTGTTCTGCAAGATAAGCTGCCACCTTTTTCCACCGATGAGGCAAAAGCCAGCTTTTTGGAAGAAACCGGGAGTGATCCCGACAGTGTATTTTCCGATTTTAGTGAACCGGTTGCGGCCGCTTCGATCGCGCAGGTCCATAAGGCGCGCATTCGCGAGACCGATAAATTGGTTGCGGTAAAAGTTTTGCGGCCGAATATAGAAAAGGCCTTTCAAAAAGATATTGATGCCTTTTATTTTGCAGCCCGATTGATTGAGGTTTTGTCGCCATCGTCTCGGCGGTTGCGCCCGATCGAAGTGATCACGCATTTTGAAGGGGTCGTGCAAGGAGAGCTTGATCTTAGGTTGGAAAGCTCAGCAGCATCAGAATTTGCAGCAAACACCAAAAATGACAGTGGTTTTCAATTGCCTGCCATTCATTGGCCGTTGTCTAGTCGGCGGGTGATGACACTCGATTGGGTTGGCGGCACACCCCTAGGTGATAATGAGGCCCTTGAGGCTGCGGGGCATGACTGCGCCGAGCTGGGCGAACGTGTTCTGCAATTGTTTTTAAAACATGCTTTGCGTGATGGTTACTTTCACGCTGACATGCATCAAGGCAATTTAAAGGTTTCTGCAGGTGGTGATATCGTTGCCTATGACTTTGGTATCATGGGTCATATCGATGAATATACTAGGCGAGTATATGCAGAAATTCTATTTGGCTTCATTCGCAGGGACTACAAGCGGGTTGCCGAGGTTCATTTTGAAGCTGGCTACGTTCCAGCCGATCGCGATGTTGACGAATTTGCACGTGCGTTACGCGCGGTCGGGGAACCGATTTTTGGGATGGACGCAACCCGGATTTTGATGGGTCGGTTGCTAAGCTATCTGTTTGAGGTGACAGAACGATTTGGCATGGAGACCCGCACAGAATTGATTCTTTTGCAACGCACCATGGTGGTCGTTGAGGGCGTTGCTCGGTCGCTTAATCCACATATCAATATCTGGCAGGCTGCCCGACCCATAGTTGAAGATTATATTCGCCAAAGTATTGGACCACGGGCAGTTTTAAGCGACCTGGCCAAAACAGCGCGGGTCTTGTCACGATTTGGGCCCCGATTGCCCCAATTGGTTGAGAGGGCTTTGGTCCGGCAATCTGAAGTTTTCGAACCAGAGAGGCAGAAATCCACGGGGCTTTTGCCGCTATGGATTGTCATGTCACTGACTGCGGGCGCTGTGCTAAGCTATCTGGGTATGCGCTTTTTCTAGGGCGGAAATTTCAAGCTCTAGCGCTTTATTGTAGGCTGAATTGCCATGTTCAATCTGCCACAGACAGTAAGCAGCAATCCGCCACGAATACCAAAGGCGCAAATTTGAAAAGCGGGTTTCATCAAAGGCTGCAGAGTATTGTGCATAACTGCTGATAAAAGACGCACCGTCTTCATCAGTCAAAATGGATTGGCGATATAGCCACTGCATTGCCGGCGAAAGAAAATGGCACAAGTCTTCGGCAGGATCGCCAAAGGCTGGGCATTGCCAATCAATTAATTTTGCTTTGCCTTCGCTGATAATAATGTTTGTCGGTACAGGGTCGGCATGGATCATCCGCCGCAGATCAACGGATGCAACAAAGGTCTCAGGCATAAGATTTTGAAGCAGCGTTTTGGTGGAGCTTTGACATCTACCAAGTATATCCTGCCCATCAGCACCAATTTGCTCAGAGCCGACAGAAGCTTCGCGCAAACCATCTAAGGCTGGCAATTGATGCAACTGCGCCAAACATTGGGCGATCAAAGTAACCTGGTCGTCAAGGATGGTGCCTGAAATATGCTCATAGATCAGGCAAGGGCCAACAGATGCTTCAATAAATGCAACAGGTTGCGGGCTGAT
The DNA here is from genome assembly GCA_902525995.1 of Paracoccaceae bacterium. Lineage (GTDB taxonomy): Bacteria > Pseudomonadota > Alphaproteobacteria > Rhodobacterales > Rhodobacteraceae > CABZJG01. Next base: position 2,506 of record CABZJG010000205.1, read on the forward strand.
CCCATGCGGTGCCAAGGCCTTTAAGCACGCGTGTTCACGTCTAGGGTCATTTGGAAACAGAGGGTTATGCCAAGGGTGTTTTGGATAGAGCTTTACACATAAATCCAAATCATTATTCGTTCTTAAATGCCAAACACGATTGGATCGACCCCCTGTCAATTGGGTCCATTCCGCAGGGGCACTTAATATTCCGCGGTCGATCAGTTCAATGGTCAGCTGTTCGGTTGGCAAGCTTTTCATACCCCCTTAGTGCTTATTTGCCATAGGATAGGGGGCGCCATGACGCAAGTCTGGGTTTTAGTCTCTTACTGCAGAAATTGTCTTCGGATCGGCCATCAGGCCCCCTAAAAAAATGATGCTAAACTGACCTTCCTCAAACTGTACCTCTTTAACATTTTGATAGGCCGCCATCTCTGCTTCACCCTGACTGACATCCTTTTTGAATGTTTCAATAAAGAATTGATAGGCTCCAGTTTTTGCAATTTTGCCAGCTGCATCCTCACCAGTCCAGCTATATTCAGTGGTCTCATTGGATATCGGTTTGCGAAAGACAACAGATCCGGCTTCGTTTTTTACAACCAACTCTGCCCGTTCAGCACTTTCAGGGATAGATATGGAAATA
>CABZJG010000206.1 GCA_902525995.1 Paracoccaceae bacterium
GGTGCCCATGGAACGCTGTACAATCATTCGGATATGTATTGCTTGCTGAAAACTTTCAGTGGGCCAGTTCTTTCGTCATTTTAAAACCTGAATAAAGTTGCTAAGCCCGCTGCACAGCGCCGTAGAAAGGCACGCACCCAATGACGACTATCACACTGCAAAACTCAAAAACCCGCAAAAAAGAACGGTTTGTACCGATTGATCCGGAAAATGTCCGGATGTATTTGTGTGGTCCAACAGTGTATGATCGCGCCCATATGGGCAATGCGCGTAATGTGATTATGTTCGATGTGCTGTTTCGCCTGTTACAGCATGTTTATGGCCCAGAGCATGTCACCTATGTGCGCAATTTCACTGATGTAGATGATAAAATAAATCAGCGTGCAGCCGAAAGCGGCCGATCCATTGCTGCAGTCACCGAAGAAACCATAGTGTGGTATATTGAAGATATGGCAGCGCTCGGCAATCTTGAGCCCAATCATATGCCAAGGGCCACCCAATATATCGCCGAGATGATTACCATGATTGAGGGGCTGATCCAAAAGGGTCACGCCTATGCCGCCGAAGGGCATGTTTTATTTTCGGTGCAAAGCGATCCCGAATATGGACAACTTTCGGGCCGTTCAGTGGATGACATGATTGCGGGCGCCCGGGTAGAGGTGGCGCCCTACAAGCGCGATCCAATGGACTTTGTGCTGTGGAAGCCATCAAACGCTGATCAACCGGGTTGGGACAGCCCTTGGGGGGTGGGACGTCCGGGCTGGCATATTGAATGTTCTGCCATGTCTCATGATTTGCTTGGGGCGAGCTTTGATATTCATGGCGGCGGCAATGATTTGCTATTTCCCCACCATGAAAATGAACTGGCGCAAAGCCGCTGTGCCCATCCAGATCATGGATTTGCCAATTATTGGCTGCACAATGAAATGCTGCAAGTCGATGGAAAGAAAATGTCCAAATCACTGGGCAATTTCTTTACGGTGCGTGATCTGCTTGATCAGGGATATCCGGGGGAAGTGATCCGGTTCGTGTTCCTGTCGACGCATTACGGCAAGCCAATGGACTGGACCGACGCCAAAGCCCGTGAGGCGGAAAAAACGCTTCGCAGATGGCGGGAGATCATCGCAGCAACCGATGCGCTAGGCGCGGTTGATGCCGCAGTGGTCAAAGCTTTGAGTGAGGACCTGAATACCGCTGGCGCGATCACTGCGCTGCATGCGTTAGCCTCAAAGGGCGACGCAGCAGGGCTTGGGGCATCGGCGGGCCTTATGGGACTGCTTGATGAAAATATGGACGATTGGACGGCCGCTGTTGATTTATCCAGTTATGAAAAGCGCTTGTTTGCTGCGCGGGAAAAAGCCATGGAAACCAAGGATTTTTTCGAAGTTGATCGGTTGAAAGATGCCTATCAAAAGGCCGGACTAGAAGTCAGGATAAGCAAAACCGGGGTGTCGCTTATCCCCCCTGCGGGCTTTGATATAGCCCAATTGGAAAACTTGGTCTAAACTAGGTAAAAAAGCTGTAAGATCAGCAGATTGGGCAAAGCCATGGCAAAACAAAGGCTCTACCTTTACGACACGACGCTGCGCGATGGGGCGCAGACCCAAGGCGTGCAGTTTTCCACCCAAGACAAAGTGCAAATCACTGCTGCGCTGGATGAGCTCGGGATTGATTATATCGAAGGCGGTTGGCCCGGAGCCAATCCAACGGATAGCGAGTTTTTTGAAAAAGACATTCAAACCCGCGCCACTTTAACAGCCTTTGGCATGACCAAACGGGCAGGGCGGTCGGCGGCCAATGATGATGTGCTCGCGGCGGTGATGAATGCCGGGACGCCTGCTGTTTGTCTTGTGGGCAAATCCCATGATTTTCATGTGGAAAAGGCGCTGGGCATTTCGCTTGAGGAAAACCTAACCTCTATTCGCCAATCGGTCGAGCATATCGTTGCGCAGGGCCGTGAAACGCTGTTTGATGCCGAGCATTTTTTCGACGGCTATAAAGCCAATCCCGCCTATGCCATTGCTGCCATCAAGGCGGCTTATGATGCCGGTGCGCGCTGGGTGGTGCTGTGTGATACAAATGGCGGGGCATTGCCGGCGGAAGTGAGCGCAATTGTGGGCGACGTTATTGCCGCAGGGATCCCAGGGGATCACTTAGGCATCCATACCCATAATGATACCGAAAACGCCGTGGCCAACTCTTTGGCGGCGGTGGATGCGGGCGCGCGGCAGATCCAAGGTACGCTCAACGGCCTTGGTGAGCGCTGCGGAAATGCCAATTTGGTGTCGCTGATCCCCACGCTTTTGCTGAAAGAGCCCTATGCGAGCACATTTGAGTGCGGTGTAAAACTAACGTCTTTACAGGGGCTTACACGTACCTCGCGCCTGCTTGATGATATTCTCAACCGGGTGCCGGCGCGGCAGGCGGCTTATGTGGGGGCGTCTGCGTTTGCCCATAAGGCCGGGCTGCATGCCAGTGCGATCGCCAAAGATCCCAGCACCTATGAGCATGTGGACCCTGCCAAAGTGGGCAATGCGCGCATCATTCCGATGTCCAATCAGGCGGGCCAGTCGAACCTGCGCGAACGGTTGCGCGCGGCGGGCATTGCGGTTGAAAAGGGCGATCCGGCGCTGGGCCGCATTCTTGAGGTGATCAAAACCCGCGAGGCCGAGGGATATTCCTATGACACCGCACAGGCCAGCTTTGAGCTGCTGGCGCGGCGCGAGCTGGGCCAATGCCCCGAATTTTTTGAGGTCAAGCGCTACCGCGTTTCCGTAGAGCGGCGAAAAAACAAGTATGATCAGATGGTTAGACTGTCCGAAGCGGTCGTCGTTGTCAAGGTCGGCGGGGTCAAAAAACTCTCTGTCAGCGAGTCGATGGATGAGATCGGCGCCGATCGCGGGCCGGTCAATGCGCTGGCCAAAGCGCTGGCCAAAGACCTTGGACCCTATCAGGATGTGATTGATGATTTGCACCTAGTGGACTTCAAAGTGCGCATCACCCAAGGCGGCACCGAGGCGGTGACACGGGTGGTGATCGACAGCGAAGATGCCCAAGGACGGCGCTGGGCCACGGTGGGGGTATCGCCCAATATTGTGGATGCCAGCTTTGAAGCG
>CABZJG010000207.1 GCA_902525995.1 Paracoccaceae bacterium
ACCATTTTCAAACTGATGCCCGTCACCAATGCTGGCGATGATTGCTGAGGCGGTCACAGCACCAACGCCTGGGATGGTACGCAACAACCGCACCCGCGCGTCTTCCTTGGCGACCTGTTTCAAACGGTTCTCGTACCAGCGAATACGTGCATGCAATGCCATGAGATGTTCGCACATATTGTCGATCACCTCGTTCGCGATCTCCGGCAGATCCAAGACCTCACCTGCCAGAATGTTCTCAGCAAAGTCGATGATACGAGCGAGGCCTCTGGCGATATAGACACCGAACTCTGCGACCATGCCACGTAGACCGTTGATGAGCTGCGTGCGCTGACGAACCAGCAAATCCCGCGCACGATGGAGTGATAGCAAGGATTGTTGTTCTACTGATTTAATCGCGACAAATCGCATCGTTGGGCGCGTGACCGCCTCGCATATCGCTTCGGCGTCAATGGCATCGGATTTACCGCGTTTGACATAAGGCTTCACATAGATCGGTGGGATAAGCCGAACATCATGACCAAGCTCAGTCAGCTCACGTGCCCAATAATGCGCGCTGCTGCAAGCCTCCATACCAATCAGACAGGGCTCAATCTTGGAAAAGAAAGGCAACAACTGCGCCCGTCTCAAAGGACGATTGAAAACAACCTCGTCGTCTTGTGTAATCCCGTGAACTTGAAAAACGTTCTTGGCCAGATCAAGGCCGATTGTGGTAACTTGCATTGGGTGGCTCCTCCTAAAAGCATATATGAACACCTGCACTATGGCGCATTGCGACGCCGGTTGGAGCAGGAGCCATCCACCCCATCAGCTTACGCTCAATCTAGTTGGTGAAATGCTGAACAAACGCGGCGGGGCAAGCCAAGAATGCATCGCCCAAGGCGCCGCCAATACGGTCACCGGATTTTTTGGCGGAATGGGCGGCTGTGCGATGATCGGTCAGTCCATGATCAACGTCAAATCGGGCGGGCGTACGCGGCTCGCTGGTATCGCTGCCGCATTGTTTTTATTGCTCTTTATCGTGCTTGGCTCCCCTGTGATTGAACTTATTCCACTGGTCGCACTTGTGGGCGTGATGTTCATGGTAGTGATCGGCACATTTGCGTGGAATTCACTTAGAATTTTGCGGCGGGTGCCATTGCCGGATGCATTTGTAACCATCCTTGTCACCGTGGTGACGGTGATTTCTGACTTGGCAGTTGCAGTTGTCGTCGGCGTGATTGTGTCTGCCTTGGCCTATGCATGGAACAATGCCCGCAGGATCAGTGCAAATTCAGAAGTTCATGCCGAAGGCCACAAATCCTATCACATCAAAGGCCCCTTGTTTTTCGGCTCATCAGACGGATTTGCCGAGCTTTTCACCCCAGATCAGGACCCCCAAACCGTGATTATTGATTTTGCCGAAAGCCGGGTTGTTGATCAGTCTGCCCTGCAGGCGATAGAGGCTTTGGCGGCCAAGTATGAAGCCGTTGGCAAAAAGATTCAGCTGCGCCACCTGAGCCGCGACTGTCATAAATTGCTCACCCGGGCGGGGCATTTGGTCGTCGGCAGCGAAGATGATCCTGATTACGGTGTAGCGGTCAACTACGGGGTCCGAACCGGTATTTTGGAAAGCTGACAACACTGCGTTATAAGATGCGCTTCTGCCCAAAATGGCACATCGGTATCACGTCGGTATTGCGGCAGTATCGCGGTGGTGCGGATTTTACCTTTAAAACCGCCCTGCCCGCGCCTAATTCCTAGCGAATTTGCGAAAGTGGCGGTGACCCGTAATTTAAATTTATCATCTGCAATCTATTTCTCTGCTTTTCCCTCTAGCTTTACGTTTTAGGCCTATCACCGAGGTTATTTTCATATATGTGTCGGTACTAGTCTAGTTTTTGAATAGCCCAATGAAACAGTCCTCGACGCCAAACATTATTATCACTCTGACGCTATTAACTGCCGTCCCGTTGATGTCGCTTAATATGTTCATGCCGTCCTTGGGCATCATGGCACAGGATTTCAACGTTGGCTATGACACCATGGCCATCGCTGTTTCTGGTTATCTGATGTTCACCGCAGTGCTTCAACTTTTGGCTGGTCCGGTGGCCGATAGGTTTGGCCGGCGGCCAGTTTTATTGGCCAGCCTCGGGCTTTTTTCTGTGGCCTCTATTGGATGCGCTCTGGCCGATAATTTTAGCAGCTTTCTGTTTTTTAGGATCCTGCAGGGTGCGGTGATCACCGCATCCGTGCTGTCTCGCGCGATTGTAAGTGATGTCGCCGCCCCAAAGCAGGCAACGGTTATTTTAGGATATATCGGCATGGCCATGAGCCTTGCGCCGATCCTCGCGCCCTCGCTTGGCGGATTTCTGTCAGACGCGGCAGGTTGGCGGGCAAATTTCTGGCTTTATGCCGCAACGGGCATCGGGCTTTGGGCTATGGTTTGGATCCGGTTGCCGGAAACATCTGGGGCGCAGCCCCTTGGGGCGTCCGCGTTCATAAAGTCATATTTTGAGCTGATCAAAAGCCTTCATTTCTGGGCCTATACCCTGATCATGGCGTTCTCAATTGGGGCGTTTTTCGTTTTCATCAGCGGCGTGCCTTTGGTGGCGGTTGAACAGTTGGATATGAGCCAAAGCCAGATCGGTCTGGCCATAGGCTCAATGACCGTGGGGTTTTTAATCGGCAGTTTTCTATCTGCCCAACTTGCGCTCAGACTTGCTGCAAACACGGTGATTTTATTGGGCCGAAGCCTCACCCTATTTGGATTGCTTAGCTGTTTTGTTTTAATTTGGTCCAATATACTACCCCCTTGGGCGCTTTTTGGCGGCGCAATCTGCGCAGGCCTCGGCAATGGTCTAACCATTCCAAGCGCCAGCTCGTCCATCCTATTTGACAGCAAAAATCTAGCCGCCAGCGCGTCCGGACTTTTTGGAGCCGTCATCGTGGTTTTTGGCGCTGTCTTTAGCACCATAACAGGGGTGTTTATTCAAGCTCAGCCAACGGCTCTTGCGCTCATCGGGCTGATGCTTTTGCTGTCACTCATTGCTTTCGGTATTGCTGTTTGGATGTGGTACGGCGCTCTCAATACGAAGCAAGAACAGCTAAATTAATCCTGTTCT
>CABZJG010000208.1 GCA_902525995.1 Paracoccaceae bacterium
GCATAATACTGTAGAGACCCGCCCCGTGGGAGAAGGGTGCTGAGTAAATTGCTGCATCCTCTTTTCTTACTTCATCTACATCAGCAAAATAACTGAGGGCCATTGATTTTAACATTCCATGAGTAATCATTACACCCTTGGGTCTTCCCGTAGTTCCAGAAGTATAAAACAACCAAGCCAAATCCGAGTTAACTCTCTGCAATACAGGTCCAGAAGGGAGGTTCTTGATGGCCTTAAGCAAAGCGCCGTCGGATAAATCTATGATTCGGGGGGGCTTTACCGTAAGAACTTGTTTCTTTTTGAAGGTTATTTAACTGCTGCCCTGAAGCCAAAATAAGCTTAACCTCAGCATTTTCAGTAATCCAAATCACTTCCTTGGCATGTAATTTTGCATTGATTGGAACTGCAACAGCACCAGAATACCATATCCCAAATAATAGGCGCAGATAATCAGGATGGTTTAACATAAATATTGCAACACGATCGCCAGGCGTAATGCCCAAACCAATGAGCCAGGAGGAAATTTTGCCGGCTTCTTTGTTCAAGCTTTCATATGTTCCATATTGCTCTTTTCCCCAAAAGAGCGCCGGCTGATCTCCAAATTGTCTGGCTGCTCTGCTTAACCATAGCGCAATATTCATCATTTAACCTCGATCAGAAATTGGAAAAAGGACCCACAAATAGAAGCATCGGTGACAGTAATACTTGTGAAGTATCTGATGTTCCTCTTACAAACCCACCTCTTTTTTACACCATAAAACCAAAATCTAAAGAAACCGGACAAAAAACAAAGAATATTTCACAAACAAGCTTAGATTATTGCATGAGTTTCTTTTCACCAAGCCTTGCTTGCCTTATAAAGACAGTAGAAAAATGGTTTGAGCAGAACCACGCTTTTGATCTTTGAGGTATACATGACCAAGAAAACTCGCGACCAAGATATAGCCTTTATTCAGGCACTCGCTGACTTGATAAAAAAGAACGACCTAACCGAATTGGAAGTTCTACGAGAGTATGGTGAAGATGACACGCTTAATGTCAGAGTCAGCCAAATTAAAAATGTGGCCCCGCAACCAATAGCCGCACCACTGACCGATGTCCCAACGCTGCAAAGTGCTCCAGCTTCTGTACCGAGTGCTGCGCCGGCAGGTAATTCGAGTGAAGATCCGGCGTCCCACCCGGGCGCAGTAACCTCACCGATGGTCGGGACAGTTTACATGCAAGCAGAACCCGGCGCACCAGCATTTATAAGTATCGGTTCAAAGGTTAGCGAAGGTGACACACTCCTGATCGTTGAAGCTATGAAAACCATGAATCATATTCCGGCACCAAAGTCCGGATCAATCCAACGCATTTTGGTTGAGGACGGCGCCGCTGTTGAGTTCGGCACACCATTGGTCATCATCGAATAAGGCAGCGAATATGTTCGAGAAAATACTGATTGCGAACCGAGGTGAAATAGCCTTGCGTGTCATCCGCGCCTGCCGCGAGATGGGAATACGTTGCGTAGCAGTCCATTCCACTGCCGACAGCGATGCAATGCATGTCCGTATGGCGGATGAGTCCGTATGCATTGGCCCGCCACCCGGCACCGATAGCTATCTGTCTATTCCAGCGATTATATCAGCCTGTGAAATTTCAGGTGCGCAAGCAATACACCCGGGATACGGATTTCTGTCTGAAAACGCCCGCTTTGTGCAAATTCTCGAGGACCATGGCCTCACTTTTATCGGACCAATAGCCGAGCATATTCGCATAATGGGTGATAAAATAACTGCCAAGGACACTATGAAAGTGCTTGGTGTTCCATGTGTTCCAGGGTCTGAAGGCGGTGTTCCAACACTTGAAGAAGCCAAAAGGATTGGCGAGAAAATCGGCTATCCAGTCATCATTAAAGCCACAGCAGGCGGCGGCGGTCGCGGCATGAAAGTCGCAAAGAATGCTAAAGAGATGGAGCAAGCTTTTTTGACAGCCCGCGCTGAAGGCAAAGCTGCATTCGGCAATGACGAAGTCTATATTGAAAAGTATCTAACGACACCCCGTCACATCGAGATCCAAGTCTTTGGTGACGGCAAAGGCAAAGCGGTTCACCTTGGCGAACGGGATTGCTCTCTTCAACGGCGACACCAAAAGGTTTTTGAGGAAGCGCCAGGCCCAATTATTACAGAAGAACAGAGAAGCGCTATTGGCAAAGTCTGCGCTGATGCAGTTGCAAAAATCAACTATACCGGTGCAGGCACGATCGAATTCTTATATGAAAATGGTGAGTTTTATTTCATAGAAATGAATACAAGGCTGCAAGTTGAGCATCCAGTAACGGAAGCAATTTTCGGCGTTGATTTGGTACGCGAGCAGATAAGGGTCGCAGCCGGAGAACCCATGTCATTTGCTCAAAAAGATCTTCAGATCAATGGCCATGCTATTGAAGTACGCATAAACGCAGAAAAACTTCCAAACTTTGCCCCGTGTCCAGGTAAGATATCGGCGTATCATGCCCCTGGAGGTTTGGGTGTACGGATGGACAGTGCGCTGTACAATGGATATTCAATCCCGCCCTACTACGATAGCCTGATCGGCAAATTAATTGTACATGGCCGCAACCGCGACGAAGCTTTAGCCCGTTTGAGCCGTGCACTCAGCGAGTTGATTATCGATGGAATAGACACAACAATACCTCTATTTGATGCCCTTCTTGCAGAGAAGGATATTCACAGTGGTGAATACAATATTCACTGGCTAGAGCATTGGTTGGATCAGCAATCCAGTTAAGTCTTTGTTGTCTATCTTGCTATTCTATTTTTGATCTGTCACACCTCTGATGTGACATCATTCTTTATGTGAGCCTGCAGTGCATGACCTTTCTCCAGAACTCCTTCTGAACGCTTATAGGCGTGGGCTCTTTCCTATGGCTGAGACGCGTAACGATGCATCTCTTTTTTGGGTCGACCCCAAATACAGGGGAATACTACCTCTGCACCAGTTCCATATTTCTAGGTCTTTGCGTAAATGTATTTTGAAGGAGGACTATACTATCAATATC